>NZ_CAUVXP010000018.1:0-54132 GCF_963555955.1 Protofrankia sp. Cas3 | reverse complement strand
CCCATGACCTCGTTCACAGACATTGACCTTCTGCGTGAGCTTGAGCCCGTTGCCGCGGCCAACCTCGACCGCCACCTGGGCCTGGCCGCCGAATGGATGCCGCACGAGTACGTCCCGTGGAGCCAGGGCCGCGACTTCGACACCCTGGCCTGGGAGCCGGACCAGTCCAGGCTGTCAGACGTCGCCCAGGTCGCCTTCGAGGTCGGGCTGCTCACGGAGGACAACCTGCCCAGCTACCACCGTGTGATCGCGACGACCTTCGGGCGGGACGGCGCCTGGGGTACCTGGGTGCACCGCTGGACGGCGGAGGAGGGACGCCACGCCATCGCGATGCGCGACTATCTGATGGTGACCCGCGGTGTTGACCCGGTGGCCCTTGAGCGGGGCCGCATGATCCAGATGCAGCACGGGTTCGACGGCGACGAGAAGACACCGCTGCGCGCCATCGCCTACGTCTCCTTCCAGGAACTCGCGACGCGGATCAGCCACCGCAACACGGGCCGGTTCACCCAGGACCCCACCGCGGAGAAGTTGCTCGCCCGGGTGGCCGCGGACGAGAACCTCCACATGATCTTCTACCGGAACCTGATCACCGCCGCACTGGAGATCGCCCGGTCCGCGACGGTCCGGGCCATCGCCGAGGAGATCGTGACGTTCCAGATGCCCGGGACGGGTATCGACGACTTCGATCGCAAAGCCAAGCAGATCGCCCGGGCCGGGATCTACGACCTTCGCATCCACCACGACGAGGTCGTCACGCCACTCCTGCGGCACTGGAAGTTCTTCGACCTCGACGGTCTCGACGCCCAGGCCGAACAGGCCCGCACAAACGTCGCGCAGTACCTCGAGGCTGTCGATGGTCTCGCCAGGAAGCACGAAGAGAAGCGCGCGAACGCGCTCGCCGCCGCCCGGGCCTGAACCAGCGCCGCGGGTCGTGTGGCACACGGATCAGCAGGACTGACCGGCGGGGTGGTGCCGTGGCCGGTGGGCCGCGAGACAATGACCTAGGGCCTACCGGCCTACCGGCCTGGCGCAGAACCGCCCGCCGGGGCACGGCGCAGGCCGGCACCGGGCCGGCACGGGCACCAGCACCAGCACCAGCACCAGCCCAACAACGACGGGAGACCTCGTGCAGCTCGGGATGATCGGTCTTGGCCGGATGGGCGCCAACCTGGTGCGTCGGCTCATGCGCGACGGGCACGACTGCGTCGTCTACGACGTCAACCCGGCGGCGGTGGAGCAGCTGGCGGCCGAGGGCGCGACCGGCGCCAGGACGCTCGCGGAGTTCGCGGCGGCGCTCACCGTCCCCCGCGCCGCCTGGGTGATGGTCCCCGCCGGTCTCACCGGTGAGACCGTGTTCGCGCTCGCCGAGCACTTCGACGCTGACGACATCATCATCGACGGTGGAAACTCCTACTACCGCGACGATGTGGACCGGGCTGCCGAGCTCGCCGACCGGCGCATCCACTACGTCGACGTCGGCACATCCGGTGGGGTCTTCGGGCTGGAACGCGGCTTCTGCCTGATGATCGGGGGCGAGCGTGACGTCGTGTCACGGCTCGAACCGCTGTTCGCCACGATCGCCCCGGGGCTGGCGACGGCACCGCGTACGCCGGGTCGCACCGGTGAACCGACCCAGGCCGAAAAGGGCTACCTGCACTGCGGGCCGAACGGAGCCGGACACTTCGTGAAGATGGTCCACAACGGCATCGAGTACGGGATGATGGCAGCCTTCGCCGAGGGGATGGCCATCCTCAGCAAGGCCGGCATCGGCCGGGAGCATGCCGGTGACCACGACGCCGAGACCACCCCGTTGGCGCATCCTGAGTACTACCAGTACGACCTCGACATCGCGGAGGTGGCCGAGGTCTGGCGCCGCGGCAGCGTGGTCAGCTCCTGGCTGCTGGACCTGACAGCGGCGGCGCTCGTCGAGGACCCGAAACTGGAGTCGTTCAGCGGCCGGGTGTCCGACTCGGGCGAGGGCCGCTGGACCGTACTCGCCGCGGTCGAGGAGGGTGTACCCGCCCATGTGCTCACCGCCTCGCTGTACGAGCGGTTCGCCTCCCGCGGCGAGGCCATGTATGCGGACAAACTGCTGTCTGCGATGCGCAAGCAGTTCGGCGGCCACACCGAAAAACCAATCGGCTGACGCCTATGTGCTGAACGCTGCGACGTGCTGAGCGCTGCTACTTGCTGAGTGACGCCACGTCGCCCATGACGATCAGCGGCCGGCTGGCGGGCGACAGCCACGCGAGGATGGCGATGATGCCCTCTCGGGTCACGGTGATGCAACCCTGGGTCGCATCACCGTGATCAACATGTAGCCAGATGCCGCCGCCGGCCGCCGCGCCGAGGGGACGGTTCGGGTCTGATGGCGGGTAGCCGGGCATCCGGTTGTAGTCGATCGCGACCACGTAGTCGAACGCGGCCGCCATGGCCGGCTCACCCGCCTGATAGTAGGACGGCCGGTACTCGTACGGCATCAGCGTGCCCGGGTCGGGTTGACGCCCGCCCGCGGCGGTGAGGGTGAACACACCGACTGGGCTACGCAGATCACCATCTATATGGTCCGACGACCAGCCGTTTTCCGCGTTGCGGCCGGTGAGTGGAGCAGCGACCTGGATCCAGCCGCCACCACCGTCGAGGCGTTGCCACAAGGTAACTGTGTTGATCGTGGCTGTCTGGTCGGGCGCCGACACCACAACCACCTGGCGGTTCACGTCGGTGATCCGCCCGGACATCTCCGCACCAAACTCAGAAATCGTCGTGTACTCCATCCGGCCGTCCGTGCCTCCCCTCCGCAGCCCGGGGTGCCCTGGTCCAGGCACATGTAACGCGCCCACGGCGCCTTCGACAAGTGCCGTGGTCAACTCCATGGTCGCAGGGTCGGTGATTTCGGTCGTGATGGCGACAACTTTCACCTACCGTCAGACGCCGATCGGCGGGCGCGTAGGTGGATACGGTCGCGTGAATGACCCTACCCACCTACCGATCATCAGATTAACCGGGACCTGGCCGGACACGGCCAGATCTGGCCAGATCTGGCCAGATCTGGCCGGTCGGTCTCGCCATCCACAGGTTTTTGATCAGCCTTTCGGACCAGGCTGAAGTCGTGCCACCGTACCGGAATGGCTTTTAACCCGGATTCAGCCCATATCGATACTCATGGCCCTGGCTCCGGCTGGGAAAAGATCGCGGAGTCCCAGTGCGGGGTCATCGCGGTGCGCACCGCTCTCCGGGCTGGCCTCACCCGGTCGGACATCCGCTGGAAGATCACCAGTGGCCGCTGGCAACGCCCGATGCACGGCGTACTCGTCACCCATTCCGGTCCGATCACCAGCATCCAGGCGATGTGGGCCGCCATCGAATCGATCGGTCCGGGCGCGGTCCTCGGCGGCGCCTGTGCCGCCTCTTTCGACCGCCTCCGCGGCTTCGACGGCGGGCCGATCATCGTGATCGTCGATGCCACCCGCCATGTCGCTCCCCGACCCGGTGTCCGCATCCATCGGAGCAAGAACCTCGGTTCAGATCACGTACACCCACGGAAGGTGCCGCCCAGGACGCGGCTTCCCCGGTCGATCCTGGACATGGCCAACTGGGCCGAGGAAGACGATGACGCCCGCGCGGCGCTGGCCGCCGGTGTCCAGCAGCGGCTGGTCACCGTCGCGGACCTTCGTCGCGCCGTGGAAGGACGCGGACCGCTACGCCGCCATAGCCTGATCATCGACACCCTGAGCGACCTTGACGACGGCGCCCACTCGGTAGCTGAAATCCTGTACCGGAATATCGAGAAACGCTTCGGGCTGCCTTCCGGCCAACGACAGAAGCAGATCGACGCCGGTGGCCGGCGTTATCTCGACGTCTGGTACGAACCGTGGCGGGTCTGGATCGAGATCGACGGTGGGTATCACCGGGAAGCACAGCACTGGTGGAGCGATCTGGCCCGGCAGAATGCCGGGGTCCTTCAGGACCGCATGATCCTCCGCTTTCCCGTTCACGCGCTGCGGAGCCAGCCGGAACACGTCGCCGGTCAGGTCATGACAGCGCTCCGCCAGCGCGGGTGGGACCCGGATCTTTAGAACGACCGGGGCAATAGGGACGCGGCACCGGGCGCGGTTAGGTGGACCACGTCACCATGGCGACCGATTCCACCTACCGTCGGACGACATTCGGCCGAACGGTAGGTGGTTCCGGTCATCAGGACGGCCTCAACGGCCTACGCTTGGTCGGCGATGGGGAGGTAGAGCCGGGCACCGTGGGCTGCGAACTCCTCGGCCTTCTCCCGCATCCCCGCCTCAACGGCCTCGGTGGTATCCAGCCCGTGGTCGGCGGCGTACTTACGCACGTCCTGACTGATCCGCATCGAGCAGAAGTGCGGGCCGCACATCGAGCAGAAATGGGCCGATTTGGCGGGCGCCGCGGGCAGCGTCTCATCATGGAACGCCTCGGCGGTTTCCGGGTCGAGCGCAAGATGGAACTGGTCGGCCCAGCGAAAGTCGAACCGGGCGTCGGAGAGGGCATCGTCCCACGCCTGGGCGCCCGGATGCCCCTTGGCGAGATCCGCCGCGTGGGCTGCGATCTTGTAGGCGATCACGCCTGCCTTCACGTCGTCGCGGTCGGGCAACCCGAGGTGCTCCTTGGGCGTGACATAGCAGAGCATCGCCGTGCCGTACCAGCCGATCATCGCGGCGCCGATCGCGGAGGTGATGTGGTCGTAGCCCGGCGCGATATCCGTGGTCAGCGGCCCAAGGGTGTAGAAGGGCGCGTCGTGACACAACTCGCTCTGCAGCTCCATGTTTTCTTTGATCTTGTGCATGGGGACGTGCCCCGGGCCTTCGATCATGACCTGGACGTCGTGCGCCCACGCGACAGAAGTGAGCTCCCCCAGCGTTGCCAGCTCCGCAAGCTGGGCGGCGTCGTTGGCGTCCGCGATCGACCCCGGCCGCAGCCCGTCCCCAAGGGAGAACGTGACGTCATAGGCCCGCAGGATCTCGCACAGTTCGGCGAAATTCGTGTAGAGGAAGTTCTCCTCATGGTGAGCCAGGCACCAGGCGGCGAGCATCGAGCCGCCGCGGGAGACGATCCCGGTCTTGCGCCGCGCGGTCAGCGGGACGTAACGCAACAGCACCCCGGCATGGACGGTCATGTAGTCCACACCCTGCTCGCACTGTTCGATCACGGTGTCCCGGTAGACCTCCCAGGACAGCTCCTCGGCCTTGCCCCCGACCTTCTCCAGCGCCTGATAGATCGGCACAGTTCCGATCGGCACCGGGGAGTTTCGAATGATCCACTCTCGGGTGGTGTGGATGTCACGCCCGGTGGACAGATCCATGACGGTGTCGGCACCCCAGCGGGTCGCCCACACCATCTTGTCGACCTCCTCCTCGATGGACGAGGTCACCGCCGAGTTTCCGATATTCGCGTTGATCTTCACAAGGAAGGCGCGGCCGATCGCCATCGGCTCGGACTCCGGGTGGTTGGGGTTCGCCGGCAGCACCGCCCGACCGGCCGCGATCTCCGCGCGTACGGTCTCGGCGGACAGACCCTCCCGCAGGGCCACGAACTGCATCTCCTGCGTGACTTCGCCGCGGCGGGCGTACGCCAGCTGGGTGACCGCCCGACCGGCCAGTGCCCGACGAGGTGACCGCGCCCGCAGCCCTTCACCGTCACGGATCACGGGCCCGGCACCCTGCACGACCTCAGTGTCGGCGCGGGCGGCGATCCAGGTGTCGCGCAGGGGTGCCAGCCCCCGGCGCACGTCGGTGACCTGATCAGTGTCGGTATACGGACCGGATGTGTCATACAGGATCACACTGTCGCCCGTGGACAGCACGACCTCACGCATGGGTACCCGCAGGTCGTCCGCGGAGCCGACGAGGTAGGTCTTGCGGCTGCCCGGCAGCGGGCCGGAGGTCACCGGCGCGGCGTCGCCGCCGGCTGCGGCAGTGGGTACCGAAGTGGGTACCGAAACGGGCACAGGTGGCGGCCCGGATACGGAAATTGAAGCGGTTCGGTCAACAGGCAGCACCACGGCGATGGCTCCCTACGCCGGCATTATCCGGACAGGTTCGGCGGTCGGCGGCACCTGGGTGTGACCCCAACCGCCCTCTCAGCCTCCTTGTGGCGGAAGCTCCCGCGTTGACGTTGGATGATGCGAACGGTACGGCAGCCCGGACGCTGCCGCCACCGGATCGGTAAAACATCACCGACGACCTCCACGTGTGTCACAGCGTCACCGGGATCGGACGTCAGGTGAGATGTGTTCCGCAGGAGGGTAGGCACCTGGGGTTGTCCTGCGCAGTGCGGCCGCGCCGGCTCTCCTCTTCCGCTGGGAGCACAGATGATCCTGCTGCCATTGCTGTTTTTCTTCATCGGAATCTTCATCGTCGGCCTCGTCCGCGACTGGCGGGACGACGCGGCGCCCAGAGCACTCGATTCGGGCGGACCGCGGCCGGACACCCACGCAACGACATAGGGGACCAATCGGGACAACGGCCCTACCGGCATGACAACCCGATCGGCCCAAGCGTTCAGACCTCCTTTCGGGCGACCACCCGAAAGGCATTCGCACGGCGTCCACCACGAAACACCGGCTGCAGCGCGAAATCCATCGCTGCGGCCGCCAGAAAAAGCGGCGTGGCCAGCACCAGCGCGCTGCCGCGACGCAACCTGCGCCAACCCGTCGACCCGGCGGGCAACCACGGCAAGCTCGGGTCCGGCGCCATCCGCTGCAGGGCAAGGTGAACAGCGGCGGTGAGGTCGCCCGGTCGGTGCACCCGGCCGAACCGGAGCGCGACCGGGCGCAGGCCGCGTTCGGCCAGGGCCGCGGTGAGGTTGTCGGGGGTCGGCAGGTGCAGATGCCGGGGAACGGACCAGCCCACCCAGAAACGCCCAAGGAAACCCGCGGCCGGGCACTGGGCATGGGGAAGCTCAAGCACGAGATATCCCCCGGCGACCAGTGTCTTGGCCGCCAGGTCGAGTTCGAGATACGGATCGCGTGCATATTCCAGATACCGGAACATGCTGACAACGTCGTAACGGCCACCCAGCTCGGCGGCACGGTCGGCGAAAGTTCCCTGGAAAGCATGATCGACCCACCCGCGGCGACCGGCCTCGGTAACCCCCGGCGACGTGTCCAGCCCGTCGAACACGGTATCGGGCCAGATATCCCGAGCATGATCGCAGAAGCGACCGGAACCGGTTCCCACATCGAGCCAGGCCCGTGGAGCGGCAAATGGTCGTTGCATCTCGGCGCGTTCCCGGTATACCCGCATGCTGCCGGGAAAATATCCGGCAGGACCGCCCACCAAGTCCTCGTGGCCGCGGCCGAAAAAGTCGCCGACCGCATTCGTCAGCCGCGGGTTGACAAAAACATGACCACATCCCCTGCACCGCTCCAACCGGAAACGACCGGGCGTGAGCTGCTGGATGTCTCGGGACTCAAGGCGGGTCACAACGTCAGGCGATCCGCACCACGGACAGGTTTCCCGAGCAGGTTCCAGAAGGGCATCGCTGCCCTCCCCGAGCCGGCTCTGAAATGACTCACGGCATCGTCCGGCCGCGATCCGGACGTCCTTTTCTGCCCCGTCCACGGGCAGCCCCGAAGACTTCAGCGCTTTTTTCCGCGCAGCGGTACGGCGACCATTCCTGGCCGCGGCGACGACAAATTCGACACCGGCGAGAATCCGAACGACCGGGCTGCGCGCAAGGTCGCGTGGTTGCAACGGTACCCGCCCGAAACAGACGAAGAAGGGCTGTAACCAGAAGAGGACGGTGGCCACCAGCGCCCAGCCCAGGTTGACGGATCCACCGCAGACCATGGCGATGTCCCGAAACGTCGGGGCGAGCAGGTTCAGCGGCCTAGCCCGGTAGGTCCGTTTCTGTACGCGCGCCCGGCTGACCGGATCATCCCGGGCGGCGCTCAGCCCAGGTACGACCACGAGATCCGTACCGGTGGTCGCATAGTTCTTCAGCCGGGCGATGATGTCGACGAGCTCGACCGGGTCGAAGCCCTCCCGCTGGTGGATGCCGGCCAGGCGCAACAGCTCCGCGTCCGCGAGGATCGCCTGAAAGGCTCCACGGCCGAGCGCGGCGCGGTCGGTCCGGTAGGTCCGGGTGTCCACCATCCGGGCGACGTCGAGCGCGCGTTCGACCGTCAGATCAGCGGGGATGAGGTCGAGTACCCGCAGGCGTTCGCGACTGGCGTGGTTGCTTGCGGCGCGGCGCGCGGCGGCGGTGAGCCGGACGTCACGGGCAACCAGGAACTCGTGGCGCGGATCCACCGGCCGGCCGCTCGCGGGCACCGTGTCCAGACGACGGAGCCGGCCGCGCAGCCGTATTCCGTTCGCGATGATCCCGACGCACATCAGGATCGGCAGCCACCACAACATCGCCCGGCATCGCCTCCTGACCGGGCTAAAACATCCTGACCGGGCTAAACCATCGTGATCGGGCTAAACCATCGTAAGCAGGTGATCCGCAGCGGCCGTGACGCCGCCGGCCGCCGTGAAGTCCTCGCGCAACCGCCCGGCGGCCGTGCGGAAGGAGGGGTCGTCCAACACTGAAGTGATCGACTCGCGCAACGCGGGCGCGCTCACCCGCCCGAACCGGACCCGCAGACCGGCGCCGGCGCGTACGACCTGCTCACCGATAATCGGCTGGTCGTCCCGGACCGGCGCGACAACCAGTGGAACCCCGTGCGCGAGCGCCTCGCAGACGGTGTTGTTCCCGCCATGCGACACCACCACGGACAATCGCGGCATCAGCTCAACCTGCGGCACGTAGGGTAGCAGGAGAACGTGCTTCCGAATGTCACCGCCGTTGATGTCACCGCCATTGATGTCACCGCGCGCGACGCCCGATCCGAGCTCGCCGAATTCGGCCGCACCGCTTGTGGGTGCATTCACGATCCCGGGCGGCGCCACGACTATCGCCTGCAGCCGATGCGCGAGCGGGTCAAGGGCCTCCACCGCGATCCGCAGAAATCGCCCGCCGGCCTCTCGGGTCACTGTCCCCAACGAGACCAGCACATGCTCCCGCTGCGGGTCGAGCCATTCCCAGGGGAAGGCCGGCGCCGGTCGACGCCAGCCGGCCGGCGTCCCGACAAAGACGTAGTGCCCGGGGAAGTCGGCCGTCCGCAGCATCTGCGGCACTGAACAGATCAGGGTCAGCTGGTCGGAAAAGCGCAGATCGCCGACGCGTGCGTCGTGTTCTGACACCCCCTGGGCACGCTGGAAGTCACGTAAAGTATCGACGACCCATTGCCCGACCCCGGTGAGCACCTCATACGGGTTGTCCAGTTCCGCGGACGTGGTCGCCAGGGTGGCCCACGCCAGGCCGCGACGGCGGGCGACCAACGCCGCACCGATCGCCTGCTGGTCCACCACGAGCACATCCGGCGCGAACTCGTCGACCAGAGCCTCCACATCCGCGACCATCGACGCGGCCAGTGGGATGAGGAAGTCCTCCCACAGGAACTTCAGCGATGCCGGGCCACGCAGCGTCCTCGACCTCTCGCTGATGGCAGCCTGATCGGCGCTGGACAGTTCGCCCGTCAGCGGAAGCAGGGCGAGTCCGGGTGGCAGGAGCGGCCCGATCACACCGGCGTGGCCGGCGATGGCGGTGTCATGACCGCGTTCGGTAAGTTCACCGGCGATTCCGGCGGCCGGGTTGACATGCCCGGTCAACGGCGGCACGACGAACAGAAAGCGACTCACGGGGATGTCACCGGGCCGGCGTCGATCGCCGCATGATCCGCTCGTTGTGTGCCGTCCGGTTCCGGACTGTCCGGTTTCGGGCTGTTGAGATCCGCCGGCGGGACCATCAGTGTCACCCACCCAGGGGTGTCGAATTCCCCCCCGGGGCCGCGGGTGTAGGTCGGCATCGGGTGCTCGCGGTCGAACAGCCACCACCGCATCAACCTGCGCAGGTATTCGGCGGCCTCGCGCAGCACGGCATGCGTGTGATGCTCCAGGATGATCAGCGTGCAGTTGCCGACAAGTCTGGCGAGCCCCTCGGCCTGCCCGATGATGTCGGAGTTTCCCCCATAGACCGCGAGTACGGGTATGTCCAGACACGCCAACCGCTCGGGTGAGAAGGCGACGGTGGCGAGCATGTCCTGCGCGATCGAGGTGTCCCGCAGCAGTGACTGGGCGCTGCGGGTGATCCGGCTGACGGCCCGACCGGCGGACTCCGCCAGCCACTGTTCGACCTCGACGTCGGAAAGCCCGACCAGAACCTGCGTGAGCGACCTGGCCATCTCAGCGCCTAGGCCGTCGATGAGGAACGGCGGTTCGATCAGCGTGAGGCTCGCGACCTGCTCGGGAAACTCCAGCCCGTAGGCCAGCGCCATGGTGGCCCCATAACTGTTGCCGACCAGGTGGACGGGACTGTCGACACCCAGTGCGTCGAGCATCGCCGCCAGATCCGCCATCGCGTTCGCCATACCGTAGCCGGCCGGCGTCCGCTCGCTGCGCCCGTGACCCCGAAGATCATAACAGATCACGTCAGCGCCCGCATGGGCGAGACTGTTACCGAGCGAGAAGTAGAAACTGGACATGTTGTCCATGACCATGCCGTGCACCGTGACGACAACGGGCGACCCCGGTTGCGGGCCACCGTTGGGTGGCAGCCGCTGGACGTGCAGCCGGACGCCGTTCGCAAGAATCTCGGCCACTGCTACGACCGTGGGGCGAGACAGCCGGCGATGTAAGAAACCACCTGGCCGACCTTCATGTTGATGACCTCGTCGACACCCATGCCAGCGAGAAAGCCGACGAAGTCGACCATGTCGCCATAGCGTTCCCGCATCCGATCGGCAAGGGTGACAAACTCGATGCTCTCCAGTTCGAGGTCGGTGTTGAACGACGTCTCCATCGCGATTTCCAGATCGATGACATATTCCTCGCCGATGATGTCACGCAGCAACGCCGCCACCTCACCGAGGACCCGGGCCTCAACCACAGCCCGGCCGCCGGCCGGCACCTCGGCGGAAACCAGCGCGTACTCGGTCGTCATGTCCATACTCCTTCGCCGCCTTTTGGACCGCTCTCTGCGGTGCTTTCATTCGTGTTTTTTCCGTTTCCTTCACCAGCGCTCCACCGGTTTCCGCTGGCCGCCCGCTCGACCGCCGGCGAGGTCCATGCCACGACATAATGGTCTGCCTCGGCCCGGTCGGTGGATCCGGCGGCCGCGGTGGACCCGGTGGACCCGGTGGCCGCGCGGTCCGGCACGGGCTCGCCGGCCTTGTCGATCAGCTGGTGGGCGACCCAGCGTACGTGCGCTCGCGGAGCGTCCACGCGGACCCGGAGATGACCGGGTGCCACCGTGTCCACGACGAACCTCTTCGGCTGGCCCGCCAATCCGACGCCGTCCGCCTTCGCCACCGATTCCTTCGCGGTCCAGAACCGGGTGAACCACAGTGCGCGCCGGTCCGGGTCGGCGCCGGCGACCTCCGTGAGAAGGACCTGTTCCGTCTCGGCGAGGGCGAGCGTCTCGACGCCCGGCGCACGCGGCGCCACCCGCTCGATGTCGATGCCGACATCGCCCTCGGGATGCACCAGCGCCACGCCGAGGAATCCTGTGTGGGCCAGCGACACATGTGGCGGCGCCGCGATCGGTGTGCCGCCACGGTCGGGCAACCGGTCGATCACCGGCCGGCCCGACGGCTCGTTCGACACGCCGATCTCGATGCCCCACACGTCACCGGCGCCGCCGTCCCAGAGCCAGTGGCGGACGGCGTCCTTCGCCGCGATCCGTCCAATCAGCCACTGCCGCGCCGCCTTCGGATTCCTGGCGGCAAGCGCTGCCCGCTCATCGGCGTCGAGGTGGTGACGCAGCATGAGCTCGCGGGATGCGGTGTCATGCCATCGCTCCCGGACGAACACCCATCCGCCCTCGGCGCGCTCGGCGATCGCGCTGCGCGCCGGACTCAGCAGCATCGCCCACGTCACGTCATCCTGGGAGAACCGCCGGTCCTTCCAGCCCTCGATCACCGCCCACACTGTGCCGTCAGCGGCCCGTATCTCCAGGTCGGCGGTGACGGTCGTGTCCCCCACGTCGCGCACCCACACAGTGCCGGTCAGCCGGTCGCCTACCACCGGAGGCGGGCCGAAGAACCGCAGGGAGCGGATCGTCGTGGGCAACAGGAGCCAGTCCGTCCGGAGGTACTCCATCGGCCAGTAGCCGAACAGCTGGCCGGCGGTGTCCAGGAGCGCGCCAGGAGCCTCGGTGACGACGAACTCGCCGTGGACGCCCTTCGGTGAGATCGGCCCGACCGCGACCAGGCCCTGGAAGCCGGGCCCGTGGAACAACCGTCCGCTCCGGTAGATCGACTGTCCGTCGACCACATCGCGCCGCAGGTCGGGCAGTGGTTCATCGGACGGCGTCGGCGGCGCCGGGTAGTCGTCGCCAAGGATGACCGTGCCGCGTGCGTACCCCTCGACATTGACCATCACCGCGTCCGGTCCGACCGCGACCGCGGTGATGGTCACCTCGACCGCAGGCGCGATCGCGAGCCAGCGCAGCGCCCGGATGTCGGTCAGCCCGAGCGCCACCCGACCGGGCGCGAACGCCCGCGCCTCATCGATCATCATCTCGAGCAGGGTGGTCATCGGGATCACCGGGAAACGGTCGGCGAGATGCGGCCACCCCGGCGGCTGGCCGTAGAAGCAGTGATCAATGATGTACGGCATGGTTTCGATCGACAGTGTCCGCCGGACGCTACGCGGCGGCCCCGGCAGCGCGGCCGTCACGGCCGCGCCCGGCTCTGCCCCCGGGGCTGCGGCCGGCGGCTTTCTGGCGGCCCACCGTCCGACGACGGTCGAGACCATCTCGTTCGTGTCTGCCATGAACGCGGCGAATTCAGCGAGAACGGGATGTTCCCCCTGGTCGGCAAGCTGCTCGGCAAGCTGCTCGGCCAGCTGGTCGGCAAGCGGCCGGGCAGGCTCGGGCAGCGGCAGCGGTGCCAACGCGGCGGCCCGCTCACCCAGCCGGATCAGTGGCGCGCCCAGGTTGAGCAGCATCGGCCTACCGCGTCGCGTTCGGCTGGCGGCCGGCTCCGACCCCGAGACTGCCGCCGGCGCCGACCCCGAGACTGCCGCCGGCGCCGCCACGGCCCGGTCCACCGTCGGCAGCAGGTCCATGCGCGGGGAGGCTCCCTCGACCCAGAGCGCTGCCGCCACCCGCCGCAACTGGTCAAGACCGCTACGTTTCGGGGTGTTCGTGACGACGGTCAGGTACTCGGCGCGCGCCATTGTGTCCTGCACGAAACCGGCGATGCTCCCCGTGCCCACCGCAACGAACACCCGCACGCCCGCGGCGTACAGCGCTTCGGTGAGCCCACGGAAACGGACCGGCTCCAGCAGATGGCGCGCGAACAGGTCACGGACGGCGGCAGGATCCTGCGGGTACGGTGCGACCGTCGTCGCCGACCAGACCGGCACCGTGGCGGCGCCGATCGGGGTCCGCGCCACGTCCATACGCACCCGGTCCAGGTAGGGCGCGAAGAACGGGGAGTGGAAGCCGGACCGGAACGGCAGTATCCGGCACAGCACACCCTGGCCGCGCAGCCGCTCAAGAGTGGTAGTGACGCTGCGGCGCCCCCCGCAGATGATCGACTGATGGGGGCAGTTGTCATGGGAGATCACCACATCCGACAGTCCGTCGATGGCTGCGACGGCCTGGGACACCCCGCACCCCAGCGCACCGAAGACCACACCGGGCACATCGAGAGAACTCGGATCGAACGAGTTGATGAACCTGTCCACGAAGTCATCGGCGATCATTCCAGCGGAGATCATCGCATTCCACTCGCCGATGCTGTGACCCCCCAGGACGTCCGGGACGATCTCCAGCCGGCGCAGTGCCATGTCCAGGATGCGTCCCACCTCGACGCTGGCGACACCGTGCGTGCCCAGTACCCCAGTGCTGGCGTCGACGGTGCTGGCGTCGACGGTGCCGGCGTCGACCGCCCGGTGCGGCAGGGCGAAATGCGCGCGGACGTCGTCCACCCGCGGGTGGAACCCGTCCTCCAGACCGCAGAACAGGAAAGCGACCTTACCCGGCCCGGCAGTGCCGTCAGGATGTTCCAGCGCACGCCGCCCCAGCAGGGGCGACGCCGTGAACCACAGGTCATTGCGGCCACGCCAGGCGGTACCACGCTCGACGATCGTCCGGGCGAGCGCAAGCCGCCGGCTGTCCGGTGCGACGATCGCGAGCCGGTACGGGCCCCCGGTGGGCATGTTGCCGGCATCGTCGCGGGCGAGCAGCTCCTCGTCGGGCACGGCGAGCGCCCGGACGAGCGCCGCGGTGCTCGCCCCGGCGACCAGCAGGACCCGCTCGGCACCCTGCTGCAGACTCCTGCCGGGCTGCCTGGTCGAACCGCCGGTGACGCCCGACACCGGAAACGCGATGGACGGCGCGTTCGACGACGTCGGCGCCTCCTCGACGACGACATGGGCGTTGATACCGCCGAACCCGAACGCGTTCACACCGGCCCGCCGCTGGACGCCGTCGGGCGCCTCCCAGGTGGCGGCTTCACGTATCGGTTCGAATCGGGTGCTCGCCAATGCCGGATGCGGCTGCTCGCAGTGCAGGGTCGGCGGCAGTGTCCGGTGGTGCAGCGCCAGGATGGCCTTGATGAGCCCGGCGGCGCCGGCCGCGGGCATGGCATGACCGATCATGGACTTCACAGAACCGATGCCGATCGGCGGAGCATCGGTGGCGCGACCGAACACCCGTCCCAGGGTGGCGAGTTCCGCCGCGTCCCCGACCGGGGTGGCGGTCCCGTGGGCCTCGACGAGACCGAGCGCACCGGGCGCTGTCGGGTCCAGCCCGGCGTCGGCCCAGGCCCGCTCGACGGCCAGGATCTGCCCCTGCTGCGATGGCGCGAGCAAGGTGGAGGACCGCCCGTCACTGGAAACACCACAACCGCGGATCACAGCGTAGATGCGGTCACCGGCACGTTCGGCATCGGCGAGTCGCTTCAGCACGACCATCCCGACGCCCTCACCGATCAGGATGCCGTCGGCCCGCCGGTCGAACGGCCGAATCCGCGAGGTCGGGGACAGCGCCCGCAGCAGCGAGAAGACGCTCCAGAACGTCACTTCCTGGACGAGATGCACACCACCCGCGATCATGGCGTCCGCCCGGCCGCCCGCCAGCTCGCGCACGGCCGTGTCAACCGCGATCAGGGACGACGCGCATGCCGCGTCCAACGTGTATGCCGGGCCACGAAGATCGAGCCAGTTGGCGATGCGCGAGGCGGCCAGGTTCGGCACCAGACCGATCGCGGCCTCCGGACGGTCCGGACCGAGGGTTTCGACGAACGCGGCGCGGACCGCGGCGAGCTGGTCGGTCGTCAACGTGGGGACGAGTTCCCGCAGCGTGGTGACGAGCTGGGTGGAGACCTTGACCCGCTGGTCCAGCCGGGCAAGACCCGCGGCGAGGTAACTGCCGCGCCCCAGTACCACGCCTGTCCGGCCACGATCGCCGAGTGTGTCAGCGCCCCCGGCGTCCGCGACGGCCTCGGCTGCGACCCGCAGCGCCAGCAGCTGATCGGGCTCGGCCCAGTCCACGGCAAGCGGCATGATCCCGAACTCGATCGGGTCAAAGGTCGCGAACTCCTCCACGAAGCCGCCGCGCCGACAGTAGATCCGGTCGGCGGCGACCACCGGTTTCGCCCCGGAGCCGAGTTCGCCATCTGGTCCATCGACACCTGGTGCGCCGCCACCTGGTGCGCCACCACCTGGTGCGCCACCACCTGATGCACCGGAGTCAGCCGCGGAATCCGGATGAAAGAACTCCTGATCCCAGCGCCGCGGTGACACATCCCGGACCGCGTCCACCCCGCTGACGATGTTGCTCCAGTAGGTAGCGAGGTCACCCGCGCCCGGGAACACCGACGCCATCCCGACGACCGCGATCGCCGGCTTCACGCGAGCGCCTGCCTGGTGGGCCAAAGGCGATGCGATCGTGGTTCTGTCGCATCGCCGGAGGCCGCAGTCCCCGAAGCACTGGTGGGCCAAAGGCGCACAATAGTGACTCTTTGTGCGCGCACGCTAGCCCTATGCGAGCTATAGTTCGACATCCGCGATCCCAAAACCGAGAAATCCGTCATCGAGCGCCCCGGGCAGGCCGCACATGTACACCACTTGCGGAACATCGACATCAGCGGCCAGCTCACGTAGAACGGCGACGACCCCGGCATCCGGATCGATCAGACCGATACCCCGGCGGGCATACTGACGTTCCAACTCGGCGGACACCATTCCCCTGCCGACGTCCACGCCGCCGGTTTCGATGCCAGTTTCGCGACCAGTTTCGCGACCGGTATCGCGACCGGTATCGCGACCGGACGAGCCCCATGGCCCCCAGTCCAGCGAGACGACGCGGCCATGAAAACGCCGCGACCATGCATGGGCGCAGGTGTCAAGAGCATCGTTAGCCGCGGAGTAGTCAACCTGACCCCGGTTACCGAACACCCCTGCCACGCTGCCGAACAGGACCAGGAAATCAAGATCGGGACGCAGTGCGTCGACAAGCGTCCGGGCACCTTCGACCTTTGTCGCGAACACCCGGTCGAACGACTCCGGTGTCTTGTCCCGCAGCAGCTTGTCCTCAACGACCCCGGCGCCGTGCACGACCCCGTCAATCCTGCCGCGGTCTGCATAGACCGCGGCCACGACCTGACGCAAGGCGTCAGCGTCCCGCACGTCCACCGCGTGGTATCGAACGTAGGACGCAGTCTGGGTGAGTGCGGCGAGAGTGGCCCGCACTTCCCGCTCCGCCAGCAACCGGGCCACCCTGGCCTCGATTTCGGCCGGTCGACGCACGCCCGTGTCGATCAGTGCCCGCCGCAACCGCGGTGCATCCGGCGCGGCGGCGGTTGCCGGGTCCTCCGGCGCGGCCGGGAGCACGGTTCGGCCGATCAGTTCGATCCCGCATCCGGTGGCGCGGGCGAGAGCCAGCGCCACCCTGGCTGTGATACCGCGGGCACCACCGGTCAGCAGCACAACCGAGTCCCGGCCGAGCGCGGGCACGCCCACACCGGTCGAGGACAGTTGCGCAGGCACCACCCGCGGAGTTAAGCGGGCCCCATGACGGTAGCCGACCACGACAGGGGCGTCCGGTGTGAGCAACTCGGTGAGGAGGTACTCAGCGAGCCGGGTCGGGGCCTCCTTGGGGTCGAGATCCACCGCCCGGACGAGCACGTCGGGCGCCTCCCGCGCAAGGGTGCGCGCCAGCCCTGCCATCCCGATGCTCGGACCAGGTTCATCGGTCGCGGATCGACCGAAACTGCCACCACTGCCGGTCGCGACGACAAGGCGGCGGGTTCCGCCCGCGACCGCGGCCCGGATCGGACCGTACGCAGCGGGCAGGGCCGGTGGGGCATCCCGGTCCACCGGCGACACCCACAGGACGCCGTCCGCCCCGACGCCGCTCGCAAGCTGATCGGCGAGCACCTCGTCGGCGGCGGAGAACATCCGCACGGCCGCACCATACTGCTCCAGCATGGTCGTCAGGACGAGCCCGATACCCAGTCCACCCTCGACGACGGCGAACCGGGAACCCGACAACGGCCCGGCCCCGGTGTTGTTCTCGGCCGCGGCGAAAGTCTCCGCGAGCGGGCGCGGTGACGGCAGTGCGACGACGTCGACGACGAACCGCCGCAGCGATGCAACACCTGGCTGCTCACGATCCGCATGCGCCAGTAGCCTGCCCGGGTCGATGTAAACGGTGTCGACGTCGACGGTGGAACCGATGTTCGTCACCACCCGCGCGTCCCTGTCGGGGACCGGGTCGTCGGCACGGTCACCGGCAAGGTCACCGGTCTGGCCACCGGCCTGGTCGTCGGCACGGTCACCGGCAAGGTCGTCGGCCTGGTCACCGGCACGATCACTGACCTGGTCACCGGCCGGAGCAGGCACCACATCAGCGTTGGGACCTGGCCGGGTGACGATCCAGTCAACGATCCCACGGACGGTCCTGACCTGCGCCAGCTCCTCGACCATCGCATCGGCGAGATCCCAGGCGCCGGTCATGCCACCGCTGCCACCGGCCGAAGCGGTGCCGTCCCCCGCCGATCCGACGCGCGCTGTCAACGCCCCCAGGATCTCCATTCTTTTGATCGAATCAATACCCAGATCAGCCTCAAGATCCAAATCTGATTCCAGCATCTCCGGCGGATAACCCGTAGCCGCGCAGATCACATCCACAACCAGACCCAACACCGCAGGTGGATCCAGCACGGGCACCGCCGGTTGCACCGACGTCATCGGGGCCACCCCGGGGCCGCCCGCATCCGGTGGCCCCGCCTGGGCAGGTACCAGCGCCGGACGCCCCTGAACGGGGAGAGTGGGCGTGGGCACAGTCGGCACCCGGATCGGCTCCCGGGTGGACTCCGCGCCTTTCCGTTCTCCCACTCCGGCTGACGCACCGAGGTAGCCGAGCATGACATCGCGTTGCGCGGCGACCAGCTCCCGGGTGGCGCGCAGAAACTCAACCATGGTGGTGTCCATTGAGGCGTCCGCGGTGGCATTCGTGCCGGTCACGGCCATGCCCGTCACGCCCATGCCCGTCACGCCCATGCCCGTCACGTCCATGCCCGTCACGTCCATGCCGACGTTCGGGGACAGGCCCTGTGGCGGGATGTTTCCTCGCACTGCCGCGGATCCCAGGGGCGCTTCTCCCACCGGCGCGGATCCCACCGGCGCGGATCCCACCGGCGGAGGCGCCATGGGGGGGAGCAGCGGCCGGGAACTCTGGATCGCCGGTGGGATGGGCTCATCGTCCGCCAGCCGGGTCAGCTCGTCCGCGGGCCGCAGCCCGCCGGCCAGATGCCGTCCATCGGATGTCCGCACCATGTGGCCGTCGACCAGCCAACCGGGTCGGCGTGGGCAGTTCGCGGCTGAGACCGTACGCACGTCCCGCCCGGCGAACAGCGGCGTCGTGTCCACGGCGACACCCGCAGCGGCAAGCTCAGCCAGCGCAAGCAGAAGCCGGCGGAGCCCGGGTTCGCCGGGAACGTCCGTGGCGAGCGCCGTATGCGGCCGGCCGGCGAGGATCCGGCCGATCAGCCCGGTGAGTACCCGCCCCGGCCCGACCTCAACGAAGATCCGCACACCGGCCGCGTACATCGCCTCGATCTGGTCGACAAATCGGACCGGGCGCGCGACCTGACCGGCGAGCGTCTGTCGTACCGCGTCGGGCTCCGGCTCGTACGGCTGGGCGGTGACATTCGACCAGACCGGGACGCCCGGCTCGCCGACCGCAACCTTGTCCAGCTCCGCGCCGAACGTCTCGACCGCGCCCGCAACCACCGGGCTGTGGAACGCGCACGCCACCGGGATCCGCCGGGCCGTCAGCCCGGCGGCCACAAGGCGTCCGACGGCGAGGTCGACCGCGCCCGTCGGACCGGAGATCACGGTCTGGTCCGGTGCGTTGTGGTTGGCGATCACAACGTCGGCCAGCTCCGTCCCAGCGGCGGCCAGGACCTCCTGGACACGCCCGGCCGCGGCGGACACCGCGGCCATCGCTCCCGAGTCGGCGGTCGGTGCGAAGGCGTCGGCCGCGCCGAGGATGGCCTCCGCCCGCGCCGCACTGAGCAACAGAAGATCATCAATGTGGATGGCCCCGGCCGCGCACAGGGCGACCAGCTCACCGTAGCTGTGGCCGCCGAGATGGTCAGGCCGGACACCGAGCCCGGTGAGGATCTCGTGCATGGCGAGCCCCGCCATCCCGAGAGTCGGCTGCGCCGTACGCGTATCGGTGATCGCCGCCTGCTGGGCGGCGGCATCGCCACGATTGAAGGCGGCCGGCGGGAACATCGCCGTCGCCCACTTCTCACCGCGTTCGAGCAGGTGACGCAGGCGTGGGAAGGCCACGAACAGATCCGCCAGCATCCCGGGCCGCTGGCTGCCCTGGCCCGGGAAGAGAAAGGCGATCTTTCCGCCACCATCCGGACCGGGGTCAGCCGTCTCGGCGTCGGCGCCGCGCTCGGCCCCGCGCTCGGCCTCAGCCGCAACGAAAATCCCCGCCTTCGGATCGTGCTCAAAGGCCCGTGCACGTCTCACCAGGTCTGGAAGATCATCGAGGGTGGCCGCGACAAACGCCACCTGGACGGCTCCGCCGCGTCTGCGCGCGACCGTCGCGGCCAGATCACGCAACTTCCAGGGTTGTCCGGCGCCGTCGTTGATCCTGATCAGTTCGGCGAGTTTGTCCAGAGTGCGGCCGGCGGCAACCCGGTCGGTGCCCCGGACGACAAAAAGCTCCGCGGGCCAGGAGTCCAGCCCGTGGGCGGGCTCGGGCCCACCGTCGTAGGCGGAGAGCACCACGTGGAAGTTCGTCCCGCCGAACCCGAACGCGGACACACCGGCGTGCCGGCGCGACGCGGGTGCCGCCCACGGACGAGCCCCGGTGTCGAAGAAGAACGGGCTGGTTGCGGCGTCCCAGTAGGGATTGGGCTGGGTGAGGTTCAGCGTCGGCGGGCGCACACCGGTTTCCAGCGCCTTCACCGTCTTGATCAGACCGGCCAGGCCGGCCGCACACTTGGTGTGCCCGATCTGGGACTTCACCGAACCGACCGCGCAGCTCGCCGGCGCCGCCCCGTGGGTGGTGAAGACCTCGGTCAGGCCGGCGAGCTCCGTCCGGTCACCGACGACCGTGCCGGTTGCATGCGCCTCGACCAGGCCGACGTCGGCCGGGGAGATGCCGGCCCGGGCGTATGCCCGTTGCATCGCCAGCACCTGGCCTGCCTTGCGCGGAGCGGTCAAGCCCAGCGCCCGGCCGTCGCTCGATCCGGCCACCGCCTTGATCACAGCATGGATGCGGTCACCGTCGCGTTCGGCGTCGGCAAGCCGTTTGAGCACGACGACGGCCACACCCTCGCCCAGGCTGATGCCGTCGGCGGCCGCGTCGAAACTGCGGGACCGGCCGGTCGGTGACAGGGCCTGGACGGAGGAGAACAGCAGAAAGTCATGGACGCTGTTATGCGTGTCCACACCGCCGCAGAGCACGAGGTCGGAGGTGCCGGCCACCAGCTCCTTGCAGGCGGCGTCGAGTGCGGCCAGCGAGGACGCGCATGCCGCGTCCACCGTGTAGTTCACCCCACCGAGATCGAGGCGGTTGGCGATCCGGCCGGCGATGACGTTGGCGAGCAGACCGGGGAAGGAGTTCTCGTCCAGGGTGGGCAGGCATTCGTCGAGCGCGGGCGGAACCGGGCCGACCACGCTCGGGTAGGTGGACCGGAAGCCGTACGCGGAGGCGAGGTCGGCGCCGGACTCGGCGCCGAACACCACTGACGTCCGCGACCGGTCGAACGGACGGTCGTCATATCCGGCGTCGCGCAGGGCCCGGGCAGCCACGGCCAGGGCCAGCAGCTGCCCGGGGTCGATACTGCTCAACGCCTTCGGTGGGATCCCGAAACTCAGCGCGTCGAACGGCAGCGGGGCCAGGAACCCACCCCACTTGGACGGCACCCGCCGCCCCGCGTCGCGCGGGCCCGTATCCGGGTCGTAGTAGAGATTCGGGTCCCAGCGGCTACCGGGCACCTCGGTGACCGCGTCCAGGCCGCCGACGATGTTGGCCCAGTACTCGTCCGCGTCGGCGGCACCCGGGAACACACAGGCCATCCCGACGACGGCGACATCCAGCGGACGGGCGACCTCGCGCACCTCATGCCGCGCACCTGCCACGCCGGACGACCCGCCGCCGCCGACGGCACTCATGTCGATACCGAGCGCGGCGACCCTGGCGTCCACGGCCTGGGTCGCGCCCTCGGTGACCTGGGTGTGCAGGACGTCCACCGTGGTCCGTTCCGACCGCAGCGCCGCCACCTGCCCGATCATGAACATGCCCTCATGGCGCTGGGCCTCGGGGTCGACCGCGACCAGCCGCCCGCGTTCGCGACGCAACCCCTTGCTCGCGATCCGCAGCCGGCCGAGGTTGAGGCGTTCCAGCTCCTCCCACACCTGCGCGCGGGTCAACCCCCGCTGGAGCAGTTCGGCCTTGCGTTCGTCGAAGGCGCGGACGAAGTCCGACTGCACGCACCGGGTGGCGTGGCCCGGCGAGGTCTCCAGCAACACGGTGCCCTCGCAGTCCACCGCGGCCTGCTGGAACCCGGGCAGGATGGCCCCTGACTCAACCGCCTCGGCGGTGAACAGGTAGGCGGTGCCCATCAGGACCCCGATCCGGGCGCCACGTTCGACCAGCGGCGCCGCGGCTGCCGCAACCATGGCCGCGGACCGCGCATCGTGCACGCCGCCGGCGAACAGCACATGCACACCCTCGAAAAACTCGGTGCCGGCCTGTTGCCCGTCCTCGTTGGCCACCCGTTCGCCGTGGGCCAACAGCCCCGCGATCTGGCCCTCCCACAGCGGAAAGCTCGCGCGTGGGCCCACGTGGCCACCGCACTCGCGTCCCTCGAAGACGAACTTGCGGGCACCGTCGGCGAGGAATCGGCCGAGCAGACCCGGCGAGGGCACATGCAGGAAGGTGTCGATGCCGGCCGCCTCCAGCGGGGCCGACTGGGACGGACGCCCACCCGCGATCAACGCGCACGGCGGGCGGACGGCGCTGACCGCCTCCAGCTGGGCGGAACGGATCTCCGGCGGGGCGAATCCGAGTATTCCAACACCCCACGGTGCACCGGCGAGCAGAGCGGCGGTCTCCTCCAACAGCGTCCGGGCCTCGGGCCCGCTCAGCAGAGCAAGGGCGAGAAACGGCAGGCCACCACCGTCGGCCACCGCCCTGGCGAACTGGGCCCGGTCACTGACCCGCGTCATCGGCCCCTGCGCGACCGGAACGCGCAGACCCCGGTCGACCGCGAAGGGCGCGCCAGGGGCCAACGGGGCGAGCCGCGCGGCGACGGTGAGATGCCCCCTGATCGCCTCCCGGAGCGCTGCGACGACCCCGCCGGCGGTGATGTGACGATCAGCGAGCAGGGCCGCGAAGGCTCCGTCCTGGCCGACCGGCAGGAACTGCGCACGCAGGTCACGGGCACCCAGCCGGTTGGCGACAGCGGCCGTGTCAAGATCGTGACCGGCGAGGTGGGCGACCGGCAGGTCCGGACGGACGTAGACACGATGCCCGGCGATGACCGTGGTCTCGCTGCCGTCCATCGCCCGGATGGCGGCAGCCACATCGGTCCGCGGTTCCATCTCCCGGACCAGGGCGAGCTGGACGTCGAGCACGACCCCGTGTGCTCCGCCGGCAACCGCGGCTGCGGCGGTGTGCGGGCCGATCCCACCGGCGGCCCACACCGGGCGGTCCAGCTCGGCGTGCAGCAGATGCTGGAGCAGTGTGAACGTGGTCAGGTCGCCGACCCGGCCACCCGACTCACAACCCCGGGCGATCAGGCCGTCCGCGCCGGCCTCGACCGCCGCCCGCGCCTGTACAACCGAGGTGACCTCGACCAGGACCCGACGGCGACCCCCGGCGGAGGCGGTCACGACGTCCCACCACGCCCCGGTCGAGCCGGCGACCGAGGCCCGGTCGGATGAAAGAAGGTCGGACGAAAGAAGGTCGGACGAAAGAACGACGGTGTCCACCGCGGGCGGCAGATCGCCCGGCGCGGTCGAGCAGCCGGCGGGAACCCGCACCCCGAACGGGCCCCGGGCCCAGCGCGCCGTGTCGGCGAGCGCGGTGCGCGCGGCCGCCGCGTCGCGCCCCAGGTCGAGAACTCCGAGGCCACCGGCCCGGGTCACGGCGGCTGCCAATCTCGCGTCCGGCTCGGTGAACGGAGTGACGCCAATGACAAGGTCCCGTTCCCGGGCCTGCGGGTTTGGAGACGTGCTGATGCTCATTGGACAATCCCTCCTGGCCCTCCCCCAACCCGTCGGCGAGGCGCCGTGGGCGGAACACTGACAGTTGAAGGCGGAGGGTCACAGCGCGTTCTCGCCATGGCCCTGCTGCCGGGCGCTCTAAGAGCGAACACAATGGCCCCGCGGACCGGACACAGGCGGCAATCCTACGAACGGATGCAGGCGGCGCCGCCGAAACTCGCCGCATAAACAGACCCACGGCGCGCATTGCCACGGCCACTCTGGCCGTACCAGAACAAAATCGATGACCATGTACCTGTTCGCCACAAAGCCGTTGGCATAGGATCGATTTTACGATATCGACCATATCACACCATGAAAAACAACAGAAAACCATCGGAGGCACAACAAACTTTGTCCACTGGACCCGCGTGAGCATCCCGCAGCCGGGAAACGCCGACGGCTGTTTCTCGGCCAACCGGCATACGGCAGGTCCAACCGACGGAGAGCGCAACAGGTTAATAGGCACAAAGAAACATCTCGTCGGCCGGACTTTGCCCGATGGATACATCCACGAAAAGTTCACCCGGTAGCAAGAACCTATTTCAGGTGTTCTGACGGGCTCGCCACGCCCAGTCGACCAAAGAAGAAACGATCATGCTTCTCTCCGCGTGCTCGGGGGGCGACGAGCTGCAGTCGGACCAGGCCCTAGGTCGCGACTCTCGACGATCGTCCCATCCGACACGACCAGCTGCTCGAACAAACCTTCGGTCTCGGTGATCCAAAACGCGCCACCGAGGGTCATGGGGTCAAGGTTACGCTGCACGGTAGCCCGGAAGCGGCGACGGCGGACGAGCACGACCCGCAGGGGTCCACGCCCGCCCAGAAGCGACCCCCACGCGACCGTGAACGGCACCGGCGGCCGGCGCCCCTCGACCGACGTGGTGCCCTGGCGCCAGCCGAGAATCGGCGTGCGTTCGAGCGGATGATCGAGAACGTCCGAAAACGCATCCGCGGACCTGAGCCGCCAGCGCAGGAGTCCGACCGGCGAGCTCACCAGCTCGACTTCGACGCCGGAAAGCGGCAGCTCCATCCGGTCGAGCACCTGGTCCATCGCGCCACCTCCGCGCCGCGTCCGCAGAACCGGGCGAAGCCGCCGGTCCTCCACCCGTCGCGAACGACACACCCCATCCCACGATCGGATGCCGTCGCCCAGCGCCGCGAGGACTATAATCCGGTCACGACCACGGGTAGCGCATCCTCCATGCCGGGTGAGGAAGCAGCGACGGCAATGTCAGGGAACTCAGGGCACCGGGCACCCGTAAACGGCCGGTACCCGTACGTGGCCCGCAACCGGCACGCGAGGGCTACCGGCGCACAAGAGCTACCGGCACGCGAGGGCTACCGGCACGCGAGGGCGACTGTCACAGGAGGTGAAGCGCCCGGGCGCGCTGCACGGCATCGCGCCGGCGCGCCACGTCCAGCTTGCGGTAGATGCTCTTCAGGTGTGTCTTGACGGTGTTCACCGAGACGAACATCTCCTTGGCGATTTCCGCCGTGGTGAGCATCGTCGGCAGATAACTCAGGACTGCCTGCTCACGGCCGCTCAGCGGCTCGACCGGCACCGCCATCGGCTCCGGCGTTGCCAGCAGCCCCGACGGGGCATGCTGCGTCGCGGACAGGGCATGCTGCGTCGCAGACAGGGAATGCCGGGCCACCGCCTGGGAATCCTGAGCTGCCGCCTGGGAATTCTGGGCTACCGCCCGCGGCTCCGGCCATGGTCGAGCCATGGACGACAGTGATCCTCGAGGCATGGTCACGGGTTCGGGCTGCGCCGGCCCGGGTCCGGGCTGCGCCGCCTCGCCCCGGGTCAACAGCCGGTCGACGAGTACCCGGTGAGCGGCCCGCAGTCCTGGATGCGCCCGCAGCAGCGCCCGCACCTCCTCGCCCGCGTCCACGAACGGACGCATGACGCCTTCCTCCTCCGCCAACGCCAGTGCGCGGGCCAGCGACGCGGTCGCACGTGCCACCTCGCCGCCACGGCCGGCCGCCACCGCGTCCAACACGCACGCGGCCGTTATGCTGCCGATCCCGGATCCGGTGTCGGCCCGCAGCAGGGGGGCCAGGATCGCCACCGCAGCGGGCGTGTCGGCCCGGGCCAGATGGACGCGGGCCAGGGCGAGCAGTTCGGCCGGGTCGGGGCGGTGTTCGGTGATCCCGCGCCGCACCACGGCCAACGCCGCGTCCGGGTTGCCCACCGCGATCAGCAACTCGACCTCGGTAGCCAGCCGGGTCCGCACACAGATGTCGGGCAGCCCGACCGGACGGTGCGCGCCGAGCAACCGTCGGGCCGTCCGGACATCGCCCGCCCGACCCAGGACAGCCGCATTGAACAGGACGAGGAGCTCAGCGGTCACCGGCTGCGGCCATTGCCGACAGTAGCGTTCTGATTCGAATGCGTGTCCGCGGGCCGCGACAAAATCATCGGTCTCGAACGAGACGACCGCCATCGCAAGATGCACGTCGGCAAGCCCGGTGACCGCCGCCGGCTGGACATCGTCACGAGCAGTGGTGGCCGACCGGCTCCGGTCCGCCTCCGCGGCCCTGCCAGCCCAGGCTTCGGCCTGGCGCAGCCGCCCGCGCCAGGCGTGGGCCAGGGCGAGTCCGCCCAGACACGACAGCTCCACATCACCTGCGCCCACCTCGCGGGCAAGTCGCAGTGCCGCCCGGAACGACTCGGATGCGCCATCGGGACGACCACGCCACAGCTCGGCCCGGCCGCGGGTGGCAAACGCGACGGCACGCATGGCGGACAGATTGGTCCACAGCCCGCAATGATGACCATCTGCTCCCGCCGGCACGGCGGTGACGTCCGGGCGCTGGCCGACGCGCAGGAGCCTGCGAACGCAGGCAAGCATCCCGTCGGGATCCGCCCGCAGTTCGGCACAGCGCGCTTCGAGGACGTCGAGAACGGTCGTGACCAGACGCCTGCGACCCACCGGAAGGCTGGCCACCCGGATCCGTACACTGTTCACGCAGCGCTCCGCGGCCTCGACGTCACCCGCGCGGACGCCGCGTGCCGCAACTACGAGCGCACACTCGGTCGACTGGTCGGCAGACCCCACCGGGAACACATCGACCAATGCGCCGACCTGGGCCTCGCGCCCAGCGTCACCGGAGCCTGTGATCACCCCGAGGCCGCCCTCAACGAGCAGACAGGCGGCATAGCGCCAATCCCCGGCCCGACCTGCGTGACGGACGGCGGCCGAGAAGTCACGGCGCTCGGCGAACCACAGCGCCGCCCGCAGGTGTAGCTCGGGTTCGTCCTCACGACCCTCCCCCGCAAGATCAGCTCGCATGATGTCGACAAGCAGGCGGTGGAAGCGGTACCAGCTGTCCGCGCCGTCGATACCGACCACGAACGAGTTGGTCGCCGCCAGGTCCGCCAAGAGCGCCCGTCCGTCCACGACCTGGCCGACCGGCCCGGCGACGCCGACCGGCCTGGTGACGCCGGTCGGCCCAGTGACGCCGGTCGAGGCACGAACAGTCGGGCATGGTTCGGCCGCGACCGTGTCGAGCAGGGGCCCGGTGAGGCGGTCCAGCACGCTTGCGCGCAGGAGGACCCGCCGAACCTCCCCCGGCTGGCGACCGAGCACCTCCGTACGCAGGTACTCGGCGACGCCACGCCCGACACGATCACCACTGCCGCCACCGCTGTCGTGCACCGACGCCTCAGTAGCCGACAGCCGGAGGCCCGCGGCCCAGCCCTCGGTTCGTTCCAACAGCCAGTCCCGACTCTCGTCCGGAAGATCGACACCGTGCGCTTCGAACAGGGCCACCGCCTCCCGTGCGGTGAACGCGAGATCGGTCGGACCGATCTCCACCAACCGTCCCTCAAGCCGGAGCCGGTGCAGAGCAATGATCGGATATCGCGCGCACAGCACCAGTCGCAGCGCAGAGCCCGCACCGGTGGCGAGCAGTTCGAGCCCGGCGATCGCGACCGGGTCGGTGATCAGATGAACGTCGTCGACGATGAGCACAGCGGGCGCGGGCAGTTCCACGAGCGCGTTGGCCAGATCCCGCCAGCGCCGTTCGAAGCCGCTGTCCGGTGCCGGCCGCGGGATCATCGCCAGTGGCTGACCAACGGGAATGCGGCCGGTTGGCAGGATGCCGCCACGTTCGAGCGCGCACGACAGATGTGCCCAGAGATCAGTACCCGCATCCCCGTCGACGGACAACCACGCAACCGGCACAGGCGATCGGGCGGCGGCGACCCACGAGGCCGCGAGGACGGTTTTGCCGGAGCCGGCCGCCCCGCTGATCATGGTGATGCCACCGCTCACGCCTCGATCAAGCACCTCCCACAGACGGGCCCGGGGGACATGGGCGGCCGGCAGCGACGGCGGGGAGGTTCGAGAGACGACGATCGGCAGCACCCCTGGACCGGATGCGCCCGGGTAGGGAACGACGACGGCGGAAGCCTCCGTGTCAACCATCTCTCCACCCCTAACCGTTCAGCTGCGTTAGGTAGTGGTATCGCGACGAGAGGTTAGGGGCAAGGCCAGGTCTGCCATTACGATCTTTTGCTGTGGGTCCGGGTCACCGCCGGGGACCGCCGTCTCCCGGGCGACCAGAAGGCCGACCGCCCGCAGCCCGACCGCCCAGACGGGCGAGACCTGGAAGGCCCGAAGAGCCCGAAAAGCCCGAAGGACGCACAATCGAGACTGCGCGTCCGTCGGCGTGCTGTCCCGTGGATCGTCACGGGACAGCACCTGGCCGCCAGCCGGGCGCGGACAGCCCGCTCGCGGATCGAACGCCGTTATTCAGCGGCCTCCTAGGCGGCGCAGTCTGAGCAGACCGTCCGGCGAACGTCAGCGAGCTGGCTGCGATGGTGGACGAGGAAACAGCTGGTGCAGGTGAACTCGTCAGCCTGTCTCGGTAGCACCCGCAGGGCCAGTTCGTCGTCACGGACCTCGGCGTCTGGAAGATCCAACTCGGCCTCGAGTGCATCAACGTCATCTCCGAGATCGGCGGCAGCCCCGGCACGCTGCGCCTTCAGCGTCTCCAGGCTCTGTTCCTGGAGCTCGTCCTCCTCGACATCAGCGCCCCGCCGGGCGTCGAAGTCACGAGCCATGAAGTCTCCTTCCGTTCCAGATCCGATCGGTCGCGCACTGGGGTTCAGTGCGCGACCGCATGTCGGTACCCACTCAGGCCCATACCCGAACGGGATCGAGTGGTCACAATACGCAACGACCCTGGCGCAGATGCAACGGGTGAGGTTTGTCCGCATCCGCGTGTGGTCGGGGCGAGACAACGGATCTCTCCCGACCGACGCGAACAATACGGTCCCGCGCGGCAACAGGCCAGGCATCACGTGTACGGTGCGGTGTCAGACCCGCCACATGGTTACCCGAAGAGGGAATACCGGACAGGCCGCTGATATCGGGTAAGAGCTACAGATAGAGGCCGGTCAGCCCGTCATCCAGCCGCTCGGCGGCCACCGCGTGCACATCCCGTTCCCGCAGCAGGACGTAGGTTGTACCGTGCAGCTCGACCTCGGCTCGTTCCTCGGGGTCATAGAGCACACGATCACCCATCTGGATGGTGCGCACCGCCATGCCCACCCCGACGACGTCCGCCCAGGACAGCCGCTTGCCCATCTGCGCGGTGGCTGGAATAACGATGCCGGCCTTTGACCGACGGTCGGCCGAGTCCTCACGCGGGGCAACCAGAACACGATCATGAAGAAGTCTGATCGGCAACGATCCGGCCCGCATGTCGACGCCGGCCATCCCGCCGCCGGTCGCACCATTGACACCGCCGGAAGCAACACTCACGTGCCGGACACTACCCGCCGCGAGAACATCGCCCGACAACAGTGGTGCACCAACGGCCGCCACCCCGGTCATCCGACACCCGACCGCAGGCGGCGGGAGCGCCGATTCGAGATAGAAGCACGCGAAGCTCCCCGGATGGGGAATGCAGCCCCAACGGGGTATAAGCTGCCGCCCATCGCCGACCTGGCCGCTGTGGCCAGGCCGGCGAGTCGGTGTCGGGACCGGGGCGCGTGCGCGTCTACCGGCACCGGCAGGCAACCGAGGATCGGCACGCAGGCAACCGTGAGATGAGGCGCAACGATGGCTTTGCGAATCAGTGTGGACCTCGACGGGCTACGCTGGGCTGATCTTTTCCGGTTCGTCGACCTGGCCCGCAACGGCGGCATCGGGCCCGACGACCAGGTAGACGTGATCACATACGGTAGCGACCCGCTATCGGTCAGTCTGTCCGCACGGATCTACCCGTCAGACAACTTCGGTTCCGGTGACCCGGAACTCGCCAATGAGACAACCGGACGCTCAGGAGCGCCGGCCGTCGCACCACCGCCGGCCATGCCGTCGCCCAACGGCTCGTCGTTCGGTTACGACACACCGCCCGGCGAGCGTGGCGTGACCGGCAACGGTGCGCACTACCCGGCCTTCGAAACCCCCAGCGAACGCCCGGGCCAGGGCACACCCAACCTGCCTTCGTTCGCCGGCGGCTATGAGGGGCAGGGCGAGCGTGGCGGTCCGCCCGCGGCGGGCGCCACGCACTACCCGGCCTTCGACGGACAGGGCGGCGAGCGGCTCGGCGCCGGCGGCGCCGGCGGAGCCGGCGGGCAGTTCGCCGGTTTCGAACCGGTCTTCGACCGTCAGGGTGGGATCAAGGAGCCCGGTGCAGGCGGCCAGGGTCAGGTCGAGAGCCCCTACATTGAGGAGTTCGCCCGCCTCCAGGAGGGCCTGATGCGCCAGTCTCGCCGGCCGGACGAGGTTCGCCCCGAGCGGGGATGAGAGCGTCGGCCCACGCAGTCGGCCCGGCGGGTCAGGCCGTGGCATCGCCGGACGGATCGTGATGTACACGGTGTATAATATTCAGTTTACTAATGTGTGACAAATTACTACAAATAGTCGTATTGTTACCAGACTGACCAGTCAAGGGCGGTACCGGTAACACATCCCACGAAGCGATGGTGCATGCTGCCTGCGATGGAGGATCAGCGGACGGACGAGGTCGGGCGCTACTGCAACCAGTTGCGCTCGGAGCTCCACATGATCTCAAACGGACCTGTTCTCGCCGGTCCGCGGATGATCGAGCACATCGGGGCCCTGCTGAACCTCCTCGATCTTCACCAGCCGAACGAGTTCGACCTGTGTATGAGCTGCGACCGCCTCTGGCCGTGTCCGACGGTCATGGTGGTCACGGGGGTCCCGGCTGCGGACGACACCGGCCCCGACACCGGGCCGAATGGCGCTGGCGGCGTGTCTGCGCCGGCCACTGTGTCCGCGACCGCGGAGTCTTCCCCTGCCGTCGACACGTCCGCGCAGGTGCGGGCGCAGGGGCCGCCGCCTGGGCTGGAGACCATGCCGGCGCCGCTGCCCGCGCCACCGGTGACCGCGCCGATGGAGCTGGCCGCCCGGAACGGCTACCCTGCCCCGACCTCGCCCGCCGCATACCCCGGCGGACCCCATCCCGGCGGACCCCATCCCAGCGGGCCGCTGCCCACAGCCCCGCGTCCGGCCAGGCCCGTCGCGCCGGCGGCCATGCAGGGTCCCGGAACGGGCGCGTACCCGGTGTCAGCGACCGCCGGCAATCCGACGGGATGGATCCCGTCCTCGACCGCGTCGCTGTCAACCGGAGCACATCGCATCCCACGCCCGCTGACGGGCCAGGCTGGAACGCCCACACCGCCGGCGACCGGACAGTTTCCAGCGGTACAGCCACCGCCAGGACGCCCACAGCCAGGGGTACAGCCACCTCAACGGCCGCCGGCGGCGCAGCAACCACCAGCTCCGCCGCAGTCACCGACCGCGGCACAACCGCCAGGACCGGCTCCCTACCCGATGCCACCGTCACCGCGGCAGCGCCCCACCGGTCCCGTCCAGCCGCTCGGGCGGGAGCAGCAGGCGCACCAGCAACCCGCGCCGTGGAACGGCAGCCAGCCGTCCGGACAGCCGTTGCACGGACCAGCCATACCCGCGGCCCGACCCGCGCCGGTGATTTCCGGTCCGATGGGGATCCCGCCCACCCGGATGCCCGCCCAACCCTTCCCGGCCGAACCGGCCGTGTCGACTGGCAACGGGATGGCCCGGCGGGCGGCACCGTCGAGCATCGACCGAATGGCACCGTCGAGCATCGACCGAGCCGCCGCTGACCCCCAGCAACACCATCCGCGCTATCCGCATCCCGCTGCACCGCGCGCCGATGTCCCGCAGCCAGCAAACGCCCAACATCCTGGAACGCCTCCACAGCACGGAACGCCGCAAGATCTACAAGCACAGCCGGGCCACAGTCCGCATCCGGGATCAGCTCCTGACGGGACTAAAAACCACGAAGGCGGCCGCTGGCCGGGCTACGGCAACATCCTCGACGGCATCGATGTGATCTAGAACCTGCCCGGTAGAGCTTCGATTGCGCGGACCACGCTGGGCACACCGACAGCTATTGCGCAATCCCCCGGGGCTCCGGGCAGCCACCAGGGCATGCGGCCGTCTGCCGGCACAAGCGGTGGGCTCGGGGCAACGACCGCCGTCCCCCGAGCTGCGTGCCGTCCGATCACACGCAAGGGTGGACCCGTGTTCGCCAGGTAGCCGACAGTCGGTGACAAGACCATGCCAACAAGGTTTGAACGCTGACGGCGGGTGGCATGAAGGCGACAGTGGCGGGCTGGTGGCGATGTTCGGACACATCGTGATGTTCGGCGGCATACCCGTCGGCAGTGACCGGTGGAGGGTGAGGCGTGGCCGAAGCTCTTATCGCACGCTTCGATCTACCTGCCAACGCCCGCGCCGCGGGGCGGGCCAGGCGTCTCGTCAACGAACTGCTGGCCACCTGGGGTCGCGAGGAGGACGCCGAGATCGCCCGCCTGCTGGTCAGTGAGGTCGTCACCAACGCCGTGCGCTATGCCCGGTGCAACGACCCACTGCACGTCCAGATTCTGGCGCAGAACGACCGGGTGCGGATTGCAGTCGGTGACGGCAGCGCGATGCGTCCGATCCTGCGGACGGTGTGCGACGACGACGAATCCGGCCGCGGGATGCATCTGGTGGCGGCTCTGGCCAGCGAGTGGGGCGTGATCGACAAGCCGGCCGACGACAGCCCCGGCAAACACGTGTGGTTCGAGCTGACCGCGCCAGCGCCGGTCCATATTCCCATCAGCGCCGCACCGCCGGCAACGATCGGGAGCTGCCAACCCGAGTTGCTCCATTGACTGGCTCTTCCAGCGTCTTTGCGCCGGTCCCGGGCTGCCCATCCAGGGGTGGCCGTCAGGGGTGGCCGCAGTGGGCGGGTGGATGATGAGACGGTGTCCGCGCCCACGTCGTAGCGCAGTGGCAGTGGCAGTGTGAGGTCACCGACAGGGAGGCGCCATGCCCGTTCCCACGGATGTCCGGCTGGACGTGCGGATCCTGCTCGATACGGGTGACCACCTGGTGGCCGTCTATCTGCCGGCCGAAGCGGCCCACGTGCTGCCCGGCGGAACCGTCGAACCCGGTGAAGGCGTCGGCGCGGCCGCGGCCCGGCACCTGCGCGTACTCGTCGGCAGCGACCGGGATGCACGCACGCCGCCGGCAGCCACGGCCGTGCCTGCGTCAGTGGCGTTACCCGCCTTCGTGGGCTGCGTCGAACATGCGACCGGGCCAGCTGAGCACCGCACGATCACGACGTTGTTTTCGGCCGACATCCCGGCCGGCACGGACATACCCGCCACGTATCTGGGCGCACCGCTCGTCGTGCTGTCCCTCGGGAGCCTCGATGAGCGATCATTGACTCCCCCGGCGGTCGCCGCTGTGGCGATCCGCTGGCTGGAGGACCGCTGGCCGACGTGGCGCGGCCTACCGGTGTCCGAGCCCGAGCCGTGGTGGAACCATCTACGCGGGTCCGCACAGTCTTTCCGTGCCCAACTGGATGCCCGCCGACACGAACTCGACGACACGTCCTTCCGGGACGCCGCCGTCGCCATGTGCGCACTCGTCGCCGCCGCCGACGGCACCATCGACGCGCGGGAGCGGGACGCGATGGCGACCATCGTCACCACCGACCGGGTCCTGAACGCTTTTCCACCGGACGAACTGCTCGCGTTGTTCGACGCGCACGTGGCGGCGTTTCGCGCGGATGCCGGCGAGGCCAGGTCCGCGGCGCTCCGCGAGATTGCCAAGGTGCGCGGGCGCAGGGTGCGAGCACGGTCAGTCGTCCAGTTCGGAGCGGTGATCGGACACGCTGACGGCACGTTCGACCCGGCCGAGCGGACCGCCGTCCGACAGGCGATCGATGTTCTCGGGCTCGATCCCACAACCCTCGCAGTCCAGGCAGTCCAGGCAGTCCGTCCGTGAGCACCACCGACCGTCCCTGAGCACCACCGACCGTCCCTGAGCAGCACCGATCACCCCTGGCCACCACCGACCGCTCCCGACGACCGAAGAAAGGCGGGCCGACCCGGTGGACACCGTCACGGCAGCCATGTCCGCGCCCAGCACGTCCAGCACGTCGGTGGTGTTGAGCGCACGTGTGCTCTTCACGACCGGCGAGCGCATCATCGTCGCCAACCGCCGGGGGCAGGCATGGTGCACCCTGCCCGGCGGGAACGTGAAGCCGGGCGAGCGCGTGGAGCAGGCGCTGCACCGCAAGATCCGGGTGGAGACCGGCCTGGCCGTGCGCACCCTTGACTTCGTGGGATGCGTGGAGCACTCGTTCGTCGAGGCCGGCCGGGCGTGGCATGAGCTGAACATGGTGTTCGCGTCCACCCTGTCACCGTTCGCGGAGATCGCCAGCCGGGAAGAGGCCATCGACCTGGGCTCGCTGGCCGTGGCCGACCTCGACGCCTTCGAATTCCGGCCCGCGCACCTGCGGACGGCCATTGTGAACTGGCTGAGCACCTACCGTCCGGGCTGGTACGGCCCGGACGGCCGTACCAGCTGACGCGGGTAGCGACAGGCCAGGCGAATCTGTTCCGGTCCGCGGGGATTCGGATGTCCGGATGGATCGGGTCGCACAGCGGATCCGCACCGGCCTTCTCCGTATCATGTCAAACACCGATCACGATCAGTCACCGTGACGAACCCCACGTGTGTAACAGCCGGGGTACGGCCGATCCCATTGCGTTCCCGCACAAACCGGCTGTGTAACCGATGAATATCACGCTGTCCGCCGAGACGCCGGAATGAAGATCCGTCCACAGGATGTACGTTGTTCAGCATCCGTTATGAATCCCGATCTACCGTTGGCGCCATGACGCCCGGATGGGCAGCCTCCGAAAGAGCGGCCCCGGCAACAGCAGCTGCTGACAGCACCGCCGTCGTACTACCGCCGGTCGCCATACCCCACCAACGCACGACGCACCCATTAATGCGGGAACTGCCTGGTGAGGGCCTGGCACATCCGCTTGCGCTGACAGGAATCCGTTGGCATCGCGCTCGCGCGGGCTGGCTGCGCCGGCCCGGGGCCCTGATCGGGATTTCCATCGCCGTCCCGATGACGCTGCTCCTCGTGATCAGATTTCGGAGCGAGGTAGCCGCCACGCTGTCGAACGTCCCGGCTCCCAGCTGGCCCTGGCTCGTGGTGTGCGGGCTCGCCTCCGCCCTGTTTTTTCTGGCCAACGCACTCGCCCTGCGCGCGGCCAGTGGGCTGCCGCTGCGGCTGCCGACGGCGGCGGGGGTCCAGCTCGCGGCCGCGGCTGCAAACCGGGTCCTGCCGGCGGGCCTCGGGGCGATCGCGGTGAACGTCCACTACCTGGAACGCCAGCAACTCACCCGGTCGGCCGGGCTGAGCGCCGTCGCCGCCGTGAAGGTCGCCGTCGCCCTCGCGCACGTGGCCGGAATCGTGCTCGTCGCCGGCCTGGTCGGCGGTCGGGGGCCCGCGCTTGGCACACCCATCGGGCCGATCACGCGACACGTCGGGTCCGGGCCGGCCCTGGCATGCGTTGCCGGCTGTCTGCTCGGCTGCGTCGCGGTCGGCGGGCACCCCCGGGTCCGGGCCCGGTTGGGGCCCCCGCTGACGGCCGCGGGCCGGCATCTTCTGCTGCTCGCCCGGTCACCTCGACGGACGGCGATCCTGCTCGCCTCCGCCGCCGGCACCAAGATCGCACAAATCGTGGCCTTGGCTTCGTGCGTCTGGGCGTTCAACGGTTCGGGGTCGATGCTGTCCATCGCCACCATCTACCTGATCGGTGCAGCAGTGGCCGGAGCCGTGCCGACAGCCGGCAACGTCGGGGCGCTCGAACCGGCCCTCGCCCTCGGCCTCACCGCCGCCGGGGGCGAAGCCGCGTCCATGCTCGCCGCCGTTCTCGTGTACAGGCTGATCAGCTACTGGCTCCCGGTGCTGCCCGGAGCGGCGACACTGACCACCCTGCGCCGTCGCAACGTGCTGTAGTTCCCGTGCTACTTGTCAGTTCCCATGCTGCCTGTCAGTGCCTGTGCTTCCCGTCCGACCCGGAGTCCTTGATGTTGTGGCCGGCGCCGGTGGGTCAGCCGACGCCCAGGCCCTTGGCGACCCGCGCGCCGAGGTCCGGATCGACCTGGCGCCAGTACTCGACGACACGCCGCTGGACGTCGGCCTGAACATCCTGGGACGCATGCCCGACGATGTTGCCCACCAGGTGGTCGCGGTCAGTGTCGGACATCACGTCTCGATACAGCGTGCCCGCCTGGCCGAAGTCGTCGTCGTCCCGCCGCAGCGTGTATGCCGACCGGACGAACTCGCCGTCGGCCTCCCACACGGCGTCGTCGGCGTACCGGGCCGCGTCGGCCCTGGGGCCGCCGTAGCTGTTCGGCGCGTACACCGGGTCGCGGGACGGCTCGTAGCGCATTGCGCCGTCCTTGTTGTAGGAGTTGACCGGCGACTTCGGACGGTTGATCGGTAGTTGCAGGTAGTTCGGGCCAATCCGGTGACGATGCGTGTCCGGGTAGGAGAACAGCCGGCCGAGCAACATCTTGTCCGGACTCGGGCCGATCCCCGCCACCATGTTCGCCGGCTCGAACGACGCCTGCTCCACCTCGGTGAAGTAATCGCCGGGATTGCGGTTCAGGACCATGCGTCCGATCGTGATCGGCGGGTAGTCCGCGTGTGGCCAGACCTTGGTCAGGTCAAACGGGTTGAAACGGTAGGTGGCGGCAGCCGCGAACGGCATGATCTGTATTTCCAGCCGCCAGGACGGATATTCACCGGCATCTACAGCCGATGCGAGATCGCGGATGTGATAGTCGGGATCGACCGACACCGTTGCCTTCGCCTCGGCGTCGGTGAAGGTGTCGATGCCCTGCTCGGTCTTGAAGTGGTACTTCACCCAGAACCGTTCACGAGCCGCGTTCACCCACATGAATGTGTGACTGCCGTAACCGTTCATGTTGCGCCAGGAGCGTGGCGTCCCGCGGTCGCTCATCAGGATCAGCACCTGGTGGGCGGATTCGGGTGACAGCGTCCAGAAGTCCCACTGCATGTTGTTGTCTCGCAGGTGGTTGTCGGCACGCCGCTTCTGCGAGTGGATGAAGTCCTGGAACTTACTCGGGTCGCGTACGAAGAAGATCGGCGTGTTGTTGCCGACCAGGTCGTAGTTACCCTCCTCGGTGTAGAACTTGATCGCGAAGCCACGCGGGTCACGAACCGTGTCAGCGCTGCCGAGCTCCCCCGCCACCGTGGAGAAGCGGACGAACACGTCCGTGCGCCTGCCCACCTCGGCGAGGAACGCGGCCCTCGTGTAGGGGGTGACGTCCGCGGTCACCTCGAAGTAACCGTGCGCACCGCCCCCCTTGGCATGGACGACCCGCTCGGGCACCCGCTCCCGGTTGAACTGCGCCATCTTCTGGACCAGATAGTGGTCCTGGAGCAGCAGCGGGCCGTCCGGGCCGACGGACAGCGAGTGCTCGTCGCTGGCGGCCGGGATGCCCGCATCAGTCGTCGTCGCGGGTGTCTGGTTCGCGGATGTCTGGTTCGCGGGTGTCTGGTTCGCAGGTGGTCGAGACTCGGCCATTGAGGCTCACTCCTGTCCAGTCGTCGTGGCGGCCCTGTTCCTCGGTGCAGCCCTGTCCGTCGGTGCGGTCTGCCGCACCGACGGGGCCTGCGTGAAGAAGGCCTACCCGCCGGGGGCCGCTGGATACTCCCGAACCACGAACCACGAACCACGAACCACGAACCACGAACCACGACCCGCGACCCGCGACCCGCGACCCGCGACCCGCGAAGCAGGTCACCTATGCCGGCTCGTTCAGCCGCAGGACCGCACGCGTCTCGTGCTCGTGCCCGAGGATGGACAGCCCACCGGCGTCCAGCACGAACCGGGCGCCGAGAACCGGATCGAGCTCCAGCCAGCGCGCAACCAGCACCCGCAGCATGTGGCCGTGCCCGGCCAGGGCTACGTCACCTCGTTCCAGGTACGACAGGACGCGTCCGATCACCACATCGGCGCGGCCGCCGACCTGGGCGGGGGTCTCACCTCCGCCGGTGGGTCCGGTCCACACCGTCCAATCTGGCACTGATCGGCGGATGTCAGGCGTCGTGACTCCCTCGAACTCTCCGTAGTTCCACTCGGCGAGATCGTCCCAGACCTCGAACCGCGCCACCCCTGCACCGGCAGCAGCCCGGTCGCAATGGTCGGCCGAACGGGTCAGGCCGGCGAGTTCGGCCGTCCGCAGGGCACGCTGCCTCGGGCTCGCCGCGACCAGGACGAAGGACCAGGCGGCGAGCCTGTCCGCAAGTCGGGCGGCCTGTTTCTCCCCGGCCGGCGTGAGCGGCACGTCTGTGACACCGGTGTGCCGACCGGACCGGCTCCACCCGGTCTCGCCATGGCGGAGCAGCACGAGCCGACCTGAGGGAACGAGGATTGCCGGCAACTCACACCACGCAGTCCAACGTCACTGGGCTCGACGACGACGGCGGCGACGGCGACCGACCCCGACAGCCAGTAGCAGGGCGCTCCCGGCTATGAGGACCCGATCCCACCGAACGGTGCGTCGTAGGCCGTATCCCGAACCGGTATCACCGGCAAGGAGCTGCCCATCCGGTGACGCACCGACGTCGAAAGCCTCCCCGTCCTCCCCATGGAATCCCGTGGTGATCGCATCCGGCCCGGCGAAGCTACCGGAGATCACCTTCTGACGAAGTTCAGCCACCCGGCCCCTGATCTGCTCGCCGGTCCGCTCGACGACCCTTCTGGGACTCACGAGCTCGGCAATTGCATCCAGGGTTACCGCCAGCTCGGCACGGGTGTTCTCGATCTGCTGCTGGATGGCAGCCGGGTCCTGCGGCACCAATGTCGCCCTTCCTCCGCGCGATGACTGCCTACCTGGCCTTAGAGCGCCCGGCAATAGGGGACGCGGCGTCGCGGGGCTGGGGCGCGCACCTCGCTGTGTTGTCGTCGGTCGCCACCCAACACCAGGGTGACTTCCTCCTCCGCCTCGCGATCTACGCGCCCCAGCCCCGTTCCTTGATCCACACCCCTGTTGCCGGGCGCTCTTAGAGCGACCGGCAACACTGTGACAGCCACGAACTCCCGAGTCGACGCCAAGGATCCGGTGGTCTCCGGCAGTGCGATCGTCGGGGACCGGTGGATCGCGAAGCAGTGCGACGCCTGGCCCGCAGCACTGCCGAGGATCGTGCCAGAACGGGCACAAAAGCGCGAGGCGAAACGGCGGCGAGCGGCACAGCTCACCGGCCCCGCCGGGACCGGCGAAAACCGCGGCCCACGCGCCGGTGTTTACCCTGGTCGGGTGAGCTGCCGACGACGTCCGCGCTGGCGGCGACGGCGGCCGGGGCACGCTGTTCGCCCGCGTCGGTCCGCCGCGAGCGCGATGTGGCGCGGGCCATTCGGGCAGGGCGTCCGGTTCGCCGTGCCGTCCGTCGCGCTGGCGATGCTCGCCCATCTACCGTCGACCGGGCCGACGCCCGGTTTCGTGCCGATCCTCTTCATCACGGTTGGCCTGATCGCGCTCGCCACGGGCCTCGCCGCCGGCGGACGTCTGCTGCCCACCGGCAGGCGCCCGAGGCTCGACGGACCGGTGGGGTACGCGGTGGCGGTCACGACCCAGGCGGGCCTGCACGGGCTCCTCGCCATGTCCGCGTCACCGCGAACATCCCACTCGTCCCTGGCCGCCCGCCTGCTCTGCCACCCGCCCGGCACCAGTGGCACCGCTCTCGGGCGCCTGGGAAACCCGGGCGCGGAAGTTCCCGGCCGCACGGCCGGCAGCGCGGCCGGGAACTTCCGCGCCACCATCCACAGTGCCGGGTGGACGCCTGACGCACGGGGCCTGATCGTGCTGAGCGCCCACATGCTGGCCGCGGCGGGAGTGCTGTGGTGGCTGCGACACGGCAGCGCTGCGGCCCGCGCAGTCATACGTCTGCTGTCCAGCCAGCTGAGCCCACCCGTCGCGCCGGTCACGATCGCCGCATCAACCCGCGGCCGACCCGTTGGCCGCCGGCGCCCGTCCTGGCTGCCCATGGTCTGTCTGCGTTACGTCCTGGCGCGGCGCGGACCGCCGCGCCTGCCCGCCCTCGCCGCCGTGCCCGCGGCGGTCTGACCGTCGGTCACGCCACGCTCGCGCCAAACCCTCAGGCGATCTCCCACAGACCGTCGGGCGTGGGCTGTGCCTGCCGGCTCGGTCGTCCACCGGCTCGGTCGTCCACCGGCTCGGTCATTGCCATATTTGTCGTTCCCATTTTCGTGCGACGCCCACTCACCACGAGGAATTATGCAACTATCCTTTCCACTCGCGCGCCGACGCCGACTGCTGGCCGCCGTGCCGCTGACCGCGTTTGTACTCGTCGCTGCCGGCTGCTCCGCGGGTAGCGAGTCAACGGTCACCATCATGGACGACTCCGGAGCGTCCACCGGGCTGCGTGGAACAGCGGTCCCGCAGCCGATCGACAAGCCGGCCATGAACCTGACAGACACCGCCGGAGCCCCGTTCGACCTGCGCTCGCGGACGGCGGGAAAGGTCACGCTGGTGTTCTTCGGCTATACCCACTGCCCCGACGTCTGCCCGACGACGATGGCTGACATCGCAGCGGCGCTCAACGTGGTGCCGACCGCGGTACGCGCACAGGTGGCGACGGTGTTCGTCACCACCGACCCCGACCGCGACACCGGCGGCGTCCTGGGTCAATGGCTGAACCAGTTCGACCCGTCCTTCATGGGCGTCCGCGGCACCTTGACGCAGGTGCACGCGCAGGCGGACGCTCTCGGTATCCCGCTCGAGGAACCGGTCCGCCAGCCAAATGGCAGCTATACCGTTACCCATGGGACGCAAGTCATAGCATTCACCAAGAACGACAAGGCCACGGTTCTGTATCTGGCCGGAACCCAGGTCGCCGACTATGTCCATGACCTGCCGGTCCTGGTCAACACCGGAAAGACGACGTGACGCCATGAAACACGTGACCCCGTGAAATGGGAACGGACAGCGGACAGCCCTGTGGACATTCCCGGTACCGCCGCAGCCGGCTGGAGACCGCTTCAGGCGTGGGTTACCGGCCCACGGATGGCGCGGATCCTCGCGACCGTGCTGCGGTTCGGTCTGGCCGCGATCTGGCTCGCCGCCGGTATCCTCAAGATCGGTGATCCGCAGGGAATGGTGCGGTCGGTCCGGGCCTTCCGCATTCTGCCTGAATCATTCGTCCATCCGGTCGCGTACGCCGTCCCGTTTGTGGAGATCGCGCTCGGCCTGCTGCTGCTCGTGGGCCTGGCCGTGCGGGTGGGCGCTGTCGTGTCCACCCTGCTGCTCGCCACTTATATCGCAGCGATCACGGCCGCGGCAGCGCGCGGGCTGCACATCGAATGCGGCTGTTTCTCAGCCGGCGGTGACCTTACCGCGGACGCGCCCACCCACTACACCGAGGAAATCGTGCGGGACAGTCTGCTCCTCGTCGCGAGCGGCCTGTTGGTGCGCTGGCCGCACAGCGTACTGACCCTCGACCGTCTCCTCGACCGACCGTTCCAGGAGAATTGATGAACGCCACTCCAGGCAAGGACGGGCCGAAAGACGCCCCGGCCGGACGGCGGCCTGCGGGTCGTGATGAGGCCCGGCGGGAAAAGGCCGCCGCGGCCCGAGCCGCCGAGGCCGCGCATGCGCGGCGACGCCAGCGCATCATCACCGCGTCGGTTGCCGTGGCTGTGCTCGCGCTGGTCGGCGTGATCGGCTTCGCCGTCCAGAGCAGTCGGACGGTCGCCACACCCGTCGTGCTGCCGGCGAACGCGACCGGGAGCGACAACGGGATCGTCGTCGGAACGGCGAAGGCTCCGGTCACCGTCGACTTCTACGAGGACTTCCAGTGCCCCATCTGCGAGAATCTCGAAACATCGCTCGGCCCCACCGTCCAGCAACTGATTGACGCCGGAAAAATCAAAGCCGTCTATCACATGATGTCATTTCTGGGGCCGGAGTCAGTACGGGCCGCGAACGCCGCCGCAGCCGCCGCCCAGGAAAGCAGGTTCAAAGAATACCACGACGTCCTCTATGCCAATCAGCCACCCGAGAGAACCGGCGGCTTCACCAACACCACATTGACCGAACTCGGCGGCAAGGTAGGGCTGACATCCGCGGCATTCACCGACGCCGTGAACAACGGCACATACAACGGTTATGTCGCGAAGGTGGAGGATGATGCGTCCAAGCGCGGCGTGAACGGCACCCCGACCGTGTTCGTCAACGGCAGTCAGCTTGCCGCGCAGGCCCTGACGGTGGACGGCTTCACCGCCGCGGTAGCCGGTGCCGCCCGGTAACGGCAGTGCCGCCCGGTAACGGCAGTGCCGCCCGGTAACAACGCCGGCGCCCGGTAAACAACGCCGCCGGCCCGAATGCGGGGCGTCTGAGAGTCCCTGAGGGCCTCCGGGTGTGCGAAAAGAACCGCACTCACACACCCTTTGGCCCGGCAGTCCACGGCCGCACGAGGTGAGATAGCGGCTGTGGACGCCGCCCAGTGGGACCGCCGGCACGCCGGAAGCGGCCTGCGCTGGACCGCCGAGCCGAACCCGGTCGTGATCGAACAACTCGCCGGCCTGCACCCGGGCCGGGCCCTCGATCTGGCCTGCGGGGTGGGCCGCAACGCGGTCTGGCTTGCCACGCAGGGCTGGCGGGTCACGGGTCTGGACTTCTCGGATGTCGCGATCCGCAAGGCACGGGAACTGTCCCGTCGGTTCGACGTGACGCCGGACTGGATCCACGCCGACGTCCTGGGCTGGACACCGAGGCCCAGGTCCTACAACCTTGTCACTATCTGCTATCTTCACCTGCCGCCCAGCGAGCGGCGTGCGGTTCTGTGTGATGCGGTGAACGCGATCATCCCGGGTGGAACGTTGCTGCTACTCGGGCAGGACCGCGCCAGCCCGACGAGCGAACTCGGCGCACCGGTCCAGCTCGAACGCCTGCTCGACGCCGACGAACTGCTGACGGACCTGGCCGCCGGCCCGCCGCTGCGGATCAGCCGAGCCGGCCGCATACCGCGCCCGCCTGATCTCGACGGCCACAGGCACACGGCGTTTGACACGCTCGTGGTTGGGGTCCGACCCGGCCCGACGTCCATCCATCCGGCGCTCATCGAACCGATACCGGGAACGACGACCGGCGGCCAGCCCACCTCGCGGTCGCTGTCGCTGTCGGTCGGTGGGTTCGTGGTCGTCCACCGGATGCCCGATGTGGCGGAGCTGCGCCGACTGCGCACCGCCGGCGGCCTGCCCGACCCTGGGCCCGAAGCCGCGGCGGACGCCCTTGCCGGCAGTCTGGCCGGGCTGTGCGTGGAGGCCGTCGACGAACCGGGCCGCGCGGTGGGTTGCGGCCGTATCGTCGGTGACGGCCGCACCTTCCTGGTCATCATGGACGTCGCGATCGACCCCTTGGTCTTCGCCGACGCGGACGCCGACGCCGGAGTCGACCTTTCCGCATTGATCGTGAACGAGCTGCGCCGATGGGCCGCCGACCAGGTGGACCCGACTGCCTTCGTCGGGGTGGCGACGGCGGCGGGGGTCGAGCCGCTCGCCGTCCGTTCCCCGCCGGCAACGCGGCCACCCCGGCGTGCGCACGGGCATGTGCACGGGGGCGGGTTTGCGACAGGGCGGACGTCGGACTAACTTTCCGGCCATGACCGAGACTGCCGCCGCTGCTCGTCTCACCCCTGGTGACACCGCCCCGGATTTCACCCTGCCCGACGCCGAGGGCACGGATGTGTCGCTCGCCGCCTACCGGGGGCGAGCGGTGGTCGTGTACTTCTACCCGGCTGCCTCCACGCCCGGCTGTACCAAGCAGGCCTGCGACTTCCGGGACAGCCTCGTGCAGCTCAACGGCGCCGGGATCGACGTGCTGGGCATCTCCCCGGACAAGCCGGCGAAGCTGGCGAAGTTCCGTGACAACGAGGGGCTCACCTTCCCGTTGCTGTCCGACCCGGACCGGACGACGCTCACGGCCTACGGCGCCTACGGCGAGAAGACGCTGTACGGCAAGAAGACCCTCGGTGTGATCCGGTCGACCTTCGTCGTGGGCGCCGACGGAAAGATCGAGAAAGCGCTTTACAACGTCCGGGCGACCGGCCACGTCGCCAAACTCATCCGCGATCTCGGTCTGGCCGGCTGACCCCGTACCGGCACCCGCGGGAAGCCCTCACGGACCCGCCAGATGACCATACCGGCACCCGCGGACGGGCCTCTGGGCGCCCGCCGGAGGCACCCGTCAGTGGGCGCCCAGAGGCCCCTGGTCACGTGGCGGCCGGGCCGGCAGGCTGGATGTCGGAGGCCGTCAGGCGCATCGTCAGATCCTGGCCGCCTCCGACACGCCTGTCGCCGGTGACCGCGATCCACGGGCGGGTTCGCGGTCACCGGCGACAGCACACGCCCGCCGATCGCTACTGTGGTACCTACGCGGGAGTGGCGGAATGGCAGACGCAGCAGACTTAGGATCTGCCGCCTTCGGGCGTGGGGGTTCAAGTCCCCCCTCCCGCACCGGTTGATCCGACCAGCTATTTTCCAGCGTTTCCGCAGGCCACAGCCTATGTAGTCGATCAACTACCCGATCCGGTCGTGTCCGGTGGTGTCCGGTCGTCCCCGGCGGCGATCGACGGTTCACGGACCATGCGCGGCACAGAACCATCCACGGTCCGAACGGCGGCGCTGTGCCCCCGCTCGATCCCGAGAGCCGCTTCGATCCGGCAAAGCTGTGTGTCGACGCCTCCGTCTATGCACTTCGCGTACACCCGGTAGAGCACCGCCACCGAATGCCCGGCCCACTCGGCTACCTGGGTGCCCTGCACCATGCCGTTGAGCCATGTCGATACGCAGGCATGCCGCAGGTCGTACGGCGTCGCCGCGAGCGGGGAGGCGACCTGCGCTGGCTGGTGGCTGTCTGCGCGTGTGCTGGGGGACTGGCCTACACGTTGAGCGGCCGACGTTGGTTGCGCCTCTACAGAGGAGACCCGGCGACTCACGCTCGTGCCGAGTCGGCCGGGTGGCTGGTGGTCATCTCGGCCCTTGCACTGGCCGCGCTGGCGCTGCTGGTGCTGGTCGGCCACTGATGCTTGAGCTGGATGCCAACCTGCACGCACCGGCCCGGCTGAGGCTGATGACCATGCTGACCGCTGTGTCCGAAGCAGAGTTCTCGACCATTCGCGACAGCCTCGAGGTCAGCGACTCGGTGCTTTCCAAACACGTGGGCGCCCTCGCGTCGCTCGGCTACGTCAGGAGCCACAAAGGAGTTCACGGCGGTCGCCGAACCACGTGGATCTCGCTGACTGCGCCGGGTAGGGCCGCCCTGAGCGCCCACGTTGCCGCACTGCAAGAGGTCATCGCCGGGGAACATGCTGATCTGGATCGCCGCGCTAATCTTCAAGACGCAGCGGATCCGATGAGGAACCGGCTACGTGAGCTGCGGGCCGGGCGGCGCTGGAGCCAGGCGGACCTAGCCGACCGCCCCGACGTGTCCCGACAGACGGTCAACGCCATCGAAACGGGCCGCTTCGACCCGAAGCCTGCCCCTAGCGTTCAAGATCGCCGCCGTCTTCGAGGGCCGGATCGAGGACCTGTTCTTCCCCCCGAAGACACCGGCCCTGAGGCCTGATCGTCCGGGCCGCCCCACAGCTGCTCTGCACCTTCCGCCGGCCCGCGCGGCGTGTACCGCGCTCGCTCCTCATCCGGCATGACCCGCTGGAGGTTTGCCATGAAAACTCAAGGACCCATCCCCGCGCCCAGGCGATCCGGGCCGCCGCGGCGGCCATGGCGGAGCACCGCCGCGCTCGGCGCGGCCCTGACCGGTGGGGAAGACGACATACCGGCGATGATCGTCTACCTTACCCGGGTACTGAAACACCGACGATCAACGCATTCTGGGAGGAGCTCGCCTTCCTGCCGCGGGCCTGGGTGGCGGTCAGCGGAACTGGCGGAAGAAAGCGCGGACGTCGTCAACGAGCAGTTGCGGCTCCTCCATCGGCGCGAAGTGGCCACCGCTGGGCATGACGGTCCACCGCGCCAGGTTGGCGTGCTGTTCGGCGACCGCCCGCGGGAACAGCACAACGTCCTGCGGGAACACAGCGATCGCGGTGGGCGCCTCGATCGCTGGGCTGCGGGTGTGGGCAAGGGACATCGGTCGTCGGCGTGTCTCCGCATATAGCCGCACTGTGGTGTGGAACGTCTCGGTGAACCAGTACAGCGACACCGTCGTCAGCAGATCTTCCTTGGTGAAACGCCGCTCCACGTCGCCGCCGCAGTCACTCAAGTTGCGGCGACGTTCCACGATCCACGCCGCGAGCCCCGCCGGCGAATCGTTCAACGCCCAGGCCAGCGTCTGCGGATCGGCGGTGTGGACGGCGACATGGCTGCGGGCGTTCCGCAGCCGCGCCCGCATCCGTTGGTACCAGTGCTCCTCGCCCGGGCCGTAGTCCTCGGGCCGCAGATCGTCCCAGTGCAGAGTCGGGAATGAAGGCATCGACAGGTGGACACCGAGCAGGTCATCGGCATGGGCATGGCCGAGACGCCCGGTGACGATCGCACCCAGTCCCCACCCTGGGCGCAGAACGGCCCGTAGCCAAGAATCTCACGCATAAGCCGCACCCACAGCTTCGCGATATCGACCGGGTTGATGCCGGGCACGCGCAGCGGTGAGGAGAAGGTGAAACCCGGCAGCGACGGCACGACGACGTCGAAAGCGTCTGCCGGATCGCCGCCGTGCGCCGCCGGGTCGCTGAGCGGGCCGATCATCTTGTGGAAGTCCCAGAAGGTCCACGGCCAGCCGTGGGTGAGCACCAGCGGCAGCGGTGCCGGACCGCCCGGGACACCCCGACCAGGCACGTGGACGTAGTGGACGGGCACCCCGTCCAGCTCGACACGGAAATGCGGAAACGAGTTGATCTGTGCTTCCGTCTTGCGCCAGTCGAAGCCGTCCAGCCAGTAGCCGACCAGCTCGCGCAGATAGCCACCGGCCACGCCGTAGGACCAGTCCGCGTTCGCGAAGTCGTCGGCGAACCGAGTCCGGGAAATCCGCGCCTTCAGGTCGTCGACCGCCGCATCGGAAACCTCGACCGTGAATGCCTGCGGCTCGGGTGAACCCATGCCTACAACCCCTTATCGGCCTGCTGAGCCATGCTCAGGCGTCGATCTCCATTTGTTGTTCATGAGGATGAGGCATGTTCCGCCCGCATCGACGTCGAAGTGGCCAACCCGATCACGATATTCAGGAACGCCGCCGACATCGGCACTCCCTCCGCTGGCCCCCTGTTATCGGGATGGAGAGATCCTCCCACGCTAATGGGAGCATCGTCACCGGCATCTTTCGGAAACCAACGAAGACCGAAATTGGTCACACCCGATACTCGTCGCCGACGAGTATCGGTCCGGCTAGGCCAAGCTGAGCGGCGAGGTAGGCGCGCACGTGGTGTCGGCCTCCAGCCAGTAGCGTCGACGCTGGAAGGCGTAGGTGGGCAGATCCAGACGCCGGGCGCCGACGCCAGCGAAGAAGGCCCGCCAGTCGACCGCGATACCCCGCGCGTGGAGTAAGGCCAGCGCGTCGGTGGCGGCGCGGACTTCCGACCGGCTGGCTGGCAGCAGCGACACCAGCGTGGACCTGGCCGGGAGAGTGTCCGGCACGCCGGGGCTTAGCGCCACCACGGTCGTCACGTCCTGGGGAATGTTCTTGTCCTCGTGGCACGCCGATGGCTCCATCATCACCAGGGCGCACGCATCCGCCAAGGAGAGCGAGCCGGTCACGTGGGCGGCGGAGGGTTCACCGGCCGCGTATCCCACGACGATGTCCGGTGCCACTCCCCAGGACTCCAGCAGCCGGCAGAGCGCCACCTCGACCGCGAAAGCCGCCGCCCGCATGTGGGCCTGCGGCGGGTCCACCCGCTCGCCTGCCCACAGCATCTCCAGCACCGGAATCTCGAGATGCTGGTCGAGCGCCGTGCAGACCGTGTCCAGAGCCGCCGAGAAGACGGGAAATATCCGTGCCAGTTCCCGTCCTGTGCCAGGACCCCACGATCCCTGACCGGCAAAGACGAACGCGAGCCTGCCGCCCGCGGCCGTGTGGCTCGCGGTCAGGCCCTCGGCCAGCGCGGCCAGGCCCCGCAGGAACTCCGCGCGGTCACCGGCGACCAGCACCGCGCGGTACTCCAGGGCAGACCGGGTCGTCGCCAGCGAGAACCCGATGTCGGTCAGCGACAGGTCGGGGTGCTCGTTCACATGTGCGTGAAGCCGTTCCGCCTGTGCCCGCAGCGCAGCCTCGGATCGGGCCGACAGCGGCCACGGCACCACCTGACGGCCCGCGCCGCGCTCGGCGGGCACGGGCCGCTCGGCGGGCATGGGTGCCGCGTCCTGCTCAAGTATCACGTGCGCGATGGTGCCGCTGGCCCCGAAGGCGGAAACGCCCACGCGGCGGGGCCTGCCGGTCTCCGGCCAGGGCACGGGTTCGGTGAGGAGCGCCACCGCCCCTTCGGACCAGTCCACATGCGGGCTCGGTGCGTCGACGTGCAGCGTCGGGGGCAGCACGCCATGGCGCATCGCCATCACCATTTTGATCGCCCCGCCAACCCCGCCGGCCGCCTGAGTGTGCCCGATATTGGACTTCAGTGAGCCCAGCCACAGCGGCCGATCGGACGGCCGCTCCTGCCCGTACGTGGCCAGCAGGGCCTGCAACTCGATCGGATCTCCAATTGGGGTGCCGGTGCCGTGCCCTTCAACCGCGTCCACGTCGGACGGCGACAGCCCGGCGTCCGCCAGCGCCCGGCTGATCAGTCGCTCCTGCGAGATGCTGCTGGGAGCCATGAAGCCGTTGCTCGCGCCGGTCTGGTCGACGGCGCTCCCCCGCATCACCGCGAGGACCGGATGCCCGTTGCTGCGCGCGTCCGCGAGCCGTTCCACCAGCAGGACGCCAACGCCCTCAGCGAAACCGGTTCCGTCCGCGGCCGCCGCGAAGGACTTGCAGCGGCTGTCCGCCGCCAGGCCCAGTCCCTGCCGGGTGACCTCGCCCCACAGCTCTGGGGTGGAGATCACGGACACGCCGCCGGCCAGTGCGAGCGAGCACTCGCCGCGCCGCAGGGCCTGGCTCGCCAGGTGCAGCGCCACCAGCGAGGACGCACACGCGGTGTCCACCGTGATGGCGGGCCCTTCCAAGCCGAGCGTGTAGGAGACCCGCCCCGAGGCGATACTGCCCGCGCTGCCGAAGTAGGCGTAGCCGTCGATTCCCGCGGGCGGTGGCCGCAGCCGGTAGCCGTAGTCGTGGAAGATGACGCCGAAGTAGACGCCGGTGCGGCTACCCCGTACCGACAGCGGATCGATCCCCGCTCGCTCGAACGCCTCCCACGAGGTCTCCAGCAGCAGCCGCTGCTGCGGATCCGTGGCCAGAGCCTCACGCGCCGACATCTCGAAGAAGGCGGGATCGAAGTCGGCGGCGTCGTGGAGGAAACCGCCATCGGCGTACGGCAGGTCCGCGGTGTCCCAGCCGCGATCGTCGGGGAAGGCGGCGATGGCGTCGCCGCCCGCGGCGACGAACCGCCACAGCTCCTCCGGCGACCGCAGGCCACCCGGGTAGCGGCACGCCATCCCAATGATCGCGATGGGCTCGGTCAGGTCGGCGGCCAGTCGCCGCAGACGCTCGTTCTCCTTCATCGCCGCGCGCAGCGCCTCGACGAGTTTCTCGGGGGATAAAGCCACCATGACCTCCGGCGGTTCCAAGGACGTCCGACAGTTCAGGAGCCGCCGTCGAGAGCCAGCCGTACCAGTGTCTCGACGTCCATCGAGTCGAACGTGCTACCCGGCTGCTCGTCCGGGCCGGCGGACTCGGCGGGAAACAGCTGGCTCCGCAGGTGACCGGCGATCGCGGCGGGCGTCGGGAAGTCGAAGACCAGCGTCGCCCGCAGCCGTACGCCGGTCGCCGCCCTTAGCCGGTTACGGAGCTGGACCGAGGCGAGCGAGTCGAACCCGAGATCCTTGAACGCCCGGTGCGGCGCAACGGCGTCCGCGGACGTATGACCCAGGGCCGCGGCCGCGGTGGCGCACACGGTCTCCAGCAGTTCCCGGTCCCGTTCCGGGCCGGTCAACCCGGCCAGCCGTTCGGCAAGCGTCCGGATGTCACCAGCCGCGTCCACCACCCGGCGGATCGGAGTGCGGATCAGGAGGCGCAGCAACGGCGGCACGACCCCGGTCGCGCGCAGCGCCCGCAGGTCCAGGCGCATCGGCAGCAGCACGGGCCGGTCTACCGCGAGCGCGGCGTCGAACAGTGCCAACCCGTCCGCGGCGGACATCGGCCGCAGGCCGTTGCCCGTCATCCGCCGCTCCAGGTCGGCCTGGTCCAGATGCCCGGTCATGCCGCTGCGCTGGGCCCAGTAGCCCCAGCCGAGAGATACCGCCGGCAGCCCCGCGGCCCGACGGCGGTGGGCCAACGCGTTCAGGAACGTGTTGGCGGCCGCGTAGTTGGCCTGGCCCGGGCTGCCGAAGGGGGCCACGAACGACGAGAACAATACAAAGGCGGCCAGGTTCCGGTCGAGGGTGAGTTCATGGAGGTGCAACGCCGCGTCCACCTTGGGCCGCAGCACGGCGTCGACCCGCGCCGGCGTCAGAGAGCTGAGGATCCCGTCGTCGAGTACACCCGCGGCGTGCACGACCGCCGTCAGTCGGTGCCCGGCGGGTATCGAAGCCAGCAGGGCGGACAGGGCGGCGCGGTCGGCGATGTCGCAGGCGGCCACCGTCACCTGGGCGCCCAGCGCCGTCAGTTCGGCCTCGAGGTCCGTGGCACCGGCGGCCTGACGGCCGCTCCGGCTGGCCAGCAACAGATGCCGGACGCCGTGCTCGGCGACCAGGTGCTGGGCGACCAACCCGCCCAGGGTGCCGGTGGCGCCTGTGATCAGCACGGTGCCGTCCGGATCCCACTCGGCGGGATCGACGGCCGGGATCGCCGCCCGGGTGAGCCGTTGTCCCAGGACCACGCCCGCCCGGATGACGAGCCGAGGCTCGCCGCAGGCGACCGCCGCGGGCAATGCCCGATACGACGCCTCATCGCCGTCGAGGTCCACGAGTGTGAACCGGTCCGGATTCTCCGACTGGGCGGACGCGATCAGCCCCCACACCGGGGCGTTCACCAGGTCCGGCACGTCGTCGTGCGCTTCCGCGGGCACCGCGCCCCGGGTGACTACGACCAGCCGGGCGGAAGCGAACCGATCGTCGGCCAGCCAGGACTGGGCCAGCCCGAGCACTCGATGCAGAGCCGTGCGCACGGCCGCCGGCGATTCGTCAGTTGGGTTCGGGACGCAGGTCACCACCACCGCCTCGGTGCCCTCACCAGCGGCCTCGGTCAGCTCCGGGCACGCACGGGCGTGGATGCCGGCCCGGTCCAGCGCCGTGCGCAGTCCGAGGGGATCCGGTCCCGCCACCACCCACCCCCGCGGGCCGGGCTCCGGTACGGCCGCAGCCCGGCCCGGCTCTGGTACGGCCGGAGCCACGAGCGGAACCCAGTCCAGGGCGAACAACGCGTCGGCCACCGCGTCGTGGCGCGCGTGCAGCCGGCCCGCCGCCAGTGGACGCAGGGCCACCGATGCGATGGCCGCCACCGGTGCGCCCGTGTGGTCGGCCAGCTCAACCGACACCGTGTCCCTGTCCCTGTCCGGGTCCGTGTCCGTTTCCGCCGGGGCGATCCGCATCCGCACAGTGGTGGCCCCGGTGGCGGACAGGCGGATGTCGCGGAACGCCGTGGGCACCACGGGGATCGCGCTGCCCCCCGAGATCATCCGATCCCACAGGATCAGGTGCAGGCCCGCGTCGAGCAGCGCGGGATGCAGGCGGAACCCGTCAGCCCCGCTCCCGGAATCGAGGACGACCTCGGCGAAGAGCTCCGCTCCCCGCCGCCAGGCTTTCGCCAGCCGCTGGCAGGCCGGTCCGTAGCGGTACCCGTGACCGAGCAGATCCTCATACAGCCGGTCGACGTCCACCGGTGACGCATTCGGCGGCGGCCAGGTGTGGAGCTCGAACGCCGCCGCGGGCGGCCGGTCGGCCAGCGTCGCGGTGGCATGGCAGGTCCACGCCGCCTCCGCGGGCGCCTCCTCGGGCCGGGCGTGCACCGTGAGCGGGCGGCGTCCCGAAGCGTCCGGTGCATTGATCCGGACCTGGATCTGAACGCGGCCGGAGTCCGCCACGACCAGGGGCTCGGCCAGGGTGAGCTCGTCCAGCACCGTGCAACCGACTTCGTCACCCGCCCGGATCGCCAGGTCCACCAGGACCGCCGCGGGCAGCAGCCGGAGCCCGGCCACGGCCTGGCTGTCCAACCAGGGGTGGGCCGCCGGGGCGATCCGCCCGGTGAACAGGTGGCCGTCACCGTCGGCGAGCCGAACGCCCGCGCTCAGCACCGGATGCCCCAGCGCGTCCTGGCCCGCCGCGGCCAGATCGGCGGGCTGGGAGGCCGCCGTGGTGTCCGGCCAGTACCGCTGGTGCTGGAAGGCGTAGGTGGGCAGCGCGGCCGGGAGGGCGTCCAGATCCGTGAAGGCCGGCCGCCAGTCGACGGCGACGCCGTGGACGTGAACCTCGGCGAGGGAGGTCAACAGGCGGTCGGGACCGCCCTGCCCGCGCCGCAGCGTGCCCACGACCAGGGCGTCCCCGCCGGTGTCGTCCAGCGTCTCCTGGATCCCAAACCCTGCTACCGGGTGCGGGCTCACCTCGACGAACACGCCGATTCCGGCGACCAGCAACGCGCGGGTGGCCCGCTCGAACAGCACCGGCTCGCGGGTGTTGGCGTACCAGTACTCGGCGTCCATGCCGGTGGTGTCCAGCAACTCTCCGGTGACCGTCGAGTAGAAGGGGATCCGCGCGCGGGCGGCCGTGACCGAGCGCAGGAGGTCCATCAGCTCCGCACGGATACCGTCCACCTGAGCACAGTGGGTGGCGACCGATGACGCCAGGGTCCGGGCCCGGACACCGTCGGCGGTCAGCTCCGCGACCAGCTCATCCAGCGCCACGGCGTCACCGGCGACGGTGACCAGGCGGGGACCGTTGACCCCGCCGATGCTGAGCCGGTCACCCCACCGCGCCAGCCGTACGGACATCTCCAAGGGCGGCAGGGCGACCGACGCCAGCGCGCCACGGCCCAGCATCCGTTCGACTAAGAGCCTGCTGCGCAGGGCGATGATGCGGGCCGCGTCATCAATGGAGATCGCCCCGGCCACGTGGGCGGCGGCGATCTCACCCTGGCTGTTGCCGACCACCGCGGCGGGTGTCACCCCGTACGCACGCCAGACCGCGGCGAGGGACACCATCATCGCCAGCAGCGCCGGCTGGATCACGTCGATGCGTTCCAGCGACGGTGACCCGTCCGCGCCGCTGATCACGTCGAGCAGCGACCAGTCGAGGTACGGTTCGAACGCCTTGGCGCACGTCGTCATCTGCTCGTGGAACGCCGGACACCCCTTCATCAGGTCACGGCCCATCCCGGCCCACTGCGCACCCTGACCGGGGAATACGAACGCCACCTCGGAAGCGCGACCCCCAAGGCCGCGCACGGTGTTCGCGACACTCTCCCCCGTAGCCAGCGCCGCCAGCCCGTCACGCAGTTCCGCGTGGTCGGCACCGACTACGACGGCACGATGCTCGAACGTGGCACGGGTGGTGACCGACGCCAGGCCCAGGTCGGCGGGGGTCGCCCCGGGGTGTTCGTCCAGGTGAGACCGCAGCCGCTGCGCTTGAGTGCGCAGTGCCTCCTCGTTTTTGGCCGACACGAGCAGCGGTACGGCCCGAGGGTGTGTCCGGGGCTCCGGCGGCGTACCACCCGCCGTCCATTCGGCCGCAGGCGCAGCCCGCTCGGCCACGGGCGCTCGCTGCTCGGCCACGGGCGCGTCCCGGAGGATCACATGAGCGTTCGTGCCGCTGATACCGAACGCGGAGACCCTCCTCGGGGTGGAGCCG
>NZ_CAUVXP010000017.1:0-55987 GCF_963555955.1 Protofrankia sp. Cas3 | reverse complement strand
CTCCTGACCGCGTTCGTGCTGTACGAGTCCCGCTCACCGATCGCCATGATGCCGATGCGGATCTTCGCCAACCGATCTCGCGCCGGCTCGTATGTGATCATGCCGATTCTCGGCGCGGCCCTGTTCGGCATGTTCTACTACCTGACCTTCTTCATCCAGGGCGTGATGGGCTTCAGCTCGCTGAAGTCAGGGCTGGCGTATCTGCCGTTCAGCGGGATCATCATCGTGGGTTCCGGGATCGTCGGCCAGGTGCTACCCCGGACGGGGCCGAAGGTGCTCCTCACCGCCGGCTCGGCGTTCATGGCGGCCGGGATGTTCTGGTACGCCCAGGTGGACGCCGGCACCAGGTACGCCTCGGGCATCCTCCCGGCGATGATCGTCACGGCTACCGGTGTGGCGTTGGTGTTCGTCACGCTCACCGTGGTCGCGGTCACCAAGGTCACCGACACCGACACCGGCCTCGCGTCGGCACTGCTCAACGTCGGCCAGCAGATCGGCGGTTCCATCGGCCTGGCCGTGCTCGCCACCGCCTTCACCAGCGCCACCAAGACCGAAGGCACATCGCAGGTCGCCAAGCTCACCGGCGCGTCGCGCCAACACCTGGCGGAACTGATCGGCAGCACCCAAAGCGGCAAGCCGGCCTCGCCAGCCGCCTACACCGACCACCCCGCGCTACAGGCCTTCCACGCCGTGCAGGCGCACGGCTCCAGCCAAAGCTTCCTGGTAGCCGGAATCCTCGGCATCGTCGCCGTAATCGCCGCCCTCATGTTGATCAAAGTCAAGAAGTCCGACGTGCCGCAGGCCTCCGAGTTGGCGTTCGCCGCCGCCTGACAGATCGTCGGCCCGTCCAGGTCCCGCCAAAACTCACGGGACCTGGACGTCTCCACCCCCTGACTCACGCACGGCGGAATCAAGCGGTCAAGGCGACACATGCCTTTCCAGCAGATCGTTGAACATTTCTATCGGCTTGCCGCGTACTTCGAGCGACACGGTAGCGTTTTGCATAAACGTTACGTCGCCAGGAGGCAACCTGCCCGCTGGTACAGAACTATCGACAAAGTCGACCATCGGCTTATCGCGAAGCAAAAACTACGTCTTCCAGATATGAAGTCGACCATCCATCCAGTTTTGGATCAAAGTGGTTTGTACCCTCATCACAACCTTTACTACATCGTTTCAGACGGATGGGATCTGCGAGTACTCGGGGTCTGTTGCTGTCCAAGGTAGCCGAGGCATTCGTGACGGCCTACGCCGTGAAGATGCGCGGTGGTACCCTGCGGTTTCAGGCGCAGTACCTTCGCAGGATTCGCGTACCGGATCCACTGGAAATCAGTAAGGTAGGTTGTATCGCCCTGGCTGATGCGTTCGACAGACGAGACGTGGCGGCGGCTACGCGGGTTGCGCTGCGCGCATATGGGCTCACCGAACTTCCCGAGTAGGCGGATCGAGTAAGGTTTGTCCGTGTGAAGGTGGCACTGTTGGCGCCGGTGGCGTGGCGCACCCCGCCGCGGCATTACGGCCCGTGGGAGCAGATCACCAGCCTGATCGCGGAGGGTTTGGTTGAGTGCGGGGTCGATGTCACCCTCTTCGCGACGCTGGATTCGCAGACAGCCGGCGTGCTGGACGGAGTGTGCCCGCACGGGTACGCGGAGGATCCGGCGCTCGATGGTCGGGTGTGGGAGGCGCTGCACGTTGCGCACGCCCTGAGCCGTTCGGGTGAGTTCGACGTGGTGCACAACCATCTCGACTGGCTACCGCTGGCGTTCGCGGCCCACGTCCGGGCGCCGATGGTGACGACCGTCCACGGCTTCTCGGACTCGCGTATCGTCCCGGCGTACGCGCGGGCGGGGTCGGCGTACGTGTCCATCTCCGACGCCGACCGCCGTCCGGAGCTGGACTATGTCGCCACCGTCCACCACGGCATCGACATGGCGGCGCTGCCGTTCTCGGCCGCAGGCGGGGAGGACCTGGTCGTGCTCGGCCGGATCCATCCGGACAAGGGCACCGCGGTGGCCATCGACATCGCCCGCCGTGCCGGCCGGCGGTTGGTGATCTGCGGGATCGTCCAGGACGAGCGCTACTTCGCCGAGCGGGTCCAGCCCCATGTCGACGGGGACCGGGTCCGCTACCTCGGCTCGGTGGGACCGCGTCAGCGCGCCGAGGTGCTCGGCTCGGCGGCGGCCCTGTTGCACCCGGTCGCGTTCGACGAGCCGTTCGGGCTGGCCGTGGTCGAGGCGATGGCCTGCGGGACACCCGTTGTGACCTATCCGCGGGGTGCGATGCCGGAGGTGGTCGACGAGGGCGTCACCGGGTACCTGGTAGACGGGCCGGCGGCAGCCGCGGCCGCGGTGGAGCAAGCCGCCGGCCTGGACCGCGGGGCCTGCCGTGCCACCGCGCAGCGACGGTTCTCCGCGGCACGCATGGTCGCTGACTACCTCACCGTCTACCGGCGGCTGCTCGGCTGACAGGGGCTGACAGGGGGTGACAGGGGGTGACGCGGGCTGACATGGGATGCGTCGGGGGGTCACGCCGCCGGGTCGCCTGGGCGGGTCATGCGGGCGAGAAGCGGCTCGACCGGGACGCTGGCCATGCCGACGCGGCTGTCGCTGATTCCGTAGGGCAGCCAGAGGCGGCCGTCGTGGATCAGGCCACCGCAGGAGTAGACGACGTTGGGGACGTAGCCGTCGCTCTCGGATCGGGTTGGGGTGAGCAGCGGCTCGGGCAGCGTCGCCAGCACGGTGGTCGGGTCGTCGAGATCGAGCAGGATCGCCCCGATCGTGTACGTGCGCATCGGTCCGACGCCGTGGGTGAGCGTGAGCCAGCCTGACGGTGTCTCGATGGGTGACCCGCAGTTGCCGACCTGGAGCAGCTCGAAGGAGGCCCCGGGCGAGTGGACCGGGCGCCCCAGTTCCCACGCCTGCCCGTCGTCGGAGGTCGCAATGCTGGTGGTCTCGCCGTCGGAGCGGCACAGCGCGAGAAGCCGGCCGCCGACAGGCCGGGGGAACAGCGCCATGCCCTTGTTCCGGGCGGCCGGGCCCGTGAGCGGCGATGCGGTGAAGACCCGCAGGTCGGGGCTGGTCAGCAGCCGGGGGGTGATGTGCCGGCCGTCGTAGGCGGTGTAGGTCGCCCGGTAGTCGACGGTCCCGTCCGGCGCGGCGAAGCGGACGAACCGCGCGTCCTCCATGCCGTTGGTCTCGACGGCGACGGCCGGCCACAACACGCGCTGCGCCAGGGTGGTGGCCGGGGGAAACTCGACCCGCCGCAGCGAAGCGGCGATCGAGCGGATCTCGGCCAGGATCCCCGGTGCCTGCGGCCGGCGGAGCAGGTCGGTGGGCACCCGGGCGAAGGCCCGTTCGAGGTCGTCTCCGGCGGCCTGAGTGTCGAGCCTGTCGAGGACCGCCCGCGTGACCTCGTCGTCAAGCCCATCTGCGGCGAGCACCGTGCGCAGCCGTCCGGGCTCCCAGTCGGCCGGCACAGCCAGCCCGGTGGTGAGCGGACCGGTGCGCGGTTCCAGGCGTACCGTCGGACCCGGACCGACCACGCCGACGGCGAATCCGATCGAGGACAGGTGGCCCTCGCCGACGGCACGCAGACCCAGCACCACCCGCAGCGCTCCCGGCGGCAGCCCGGACTGGTCGGGATGCGGTACGGCAGAGGGGTTGGTGACAGCGGCACCCTCCACCGCGTACTCGGCGGTGAAGCACGCACCGAGCAGCAGCATCCGTGCCGCCGACAGCTCCGCGGGTGCCCGCACCCGCGACGCCACCGCCGTGGCGTGCCGCGCCAGGATGCCCTGGAAGTCGTCGTGGCGGGGGCCGAAGTGCGCCAGCAGGTGGGCGACGAGACCTGCCACCTCGTCCTCGGCCACGGCGAGCACGCGGTCCACGATGCCGGCGGCTCGGGACTGCACCTCGCCCGCCTCCTCACCAGGAAGGAACAGCTTCGCGATCACCCGGCTCGGGTCCACGGACAGTTCCCCGAGCGGATGCCGCGTGACCAGGCTGGCCTCTACGCTTGGTGTCGGTTCGCTCCGTCGGTCGGTTGCTTCGCGGTCATCCGAGCCCCTCGGACGCCCGCTCCGTTTCCGTCCCCCGACGCTCACGGCGCCGCCAGCAGGCGGCGGGCGTGCTGGGCCGTCGAGAGCAGGGCGAGGGTGGACTCCGCTCCCTGGTTGGTGTTACGGCCGTGGGCCTCGAGACCGTCGCAGCAGCCACCGGTGGTGGTGTCGACCAGCGGCGTGGCGCTGTCGTTGTCGCCGAGGAACCATGCCTGAGCCCGGCTCAGACCGGTCAGCCACCGGGACTGGTCGGTCAGGTCATAGGCCCGGGCGCAGGCGTCGGCGAGGGCTGCCACCTCGATGGGTTGCTGGTCGAAGCCGGGCTGGCCGCCATCCCCGGCTCGGCGGCCGCCCACGGGGGTCGGCGACAGCCGCCCGGCGGAGGTCTCCAGATCGAGCAGCCATGCCAGCAGCCGAAGACCGTTGGCGAGTGCCGCCTCGTCCGGCAGGCAGACACCGGCGAGGATGAGCGCTTCGGGCACGGCCGCGTTGGCGTACCGCAGGGACGGCTCCGGCCAGGGCCACGCCGGGTCGGTACCCGGCGGACCGATCACGGTCACGGCCGCGGCGAGCAACGTCCGGGCGGGCTCGTCGTCGGGGTATGCCAGGAGCACCTCCCCGGCACCCAGCGCAGCGAACGTCATCGCCCGCGGCCAGGGGGACCGGCGCTGCGCACTGGCCCGGAACCGGGCCAGTGCCGTGACCCGCAGGTTCAGGCTGGGTGCCCGCGCCGCCGTTGTGCCCAGCCCCCACAGGGCCCGCCCCCACCAGTCGCCGAGACCGGGCTGGTCACGCCACCGTCCGTCGGTGTCACGGCGGTTGCGTACGGCACCGTCCACAGCCTGCGCCGCGGTGACGAAGGCGAGGTAGCGGTTGAGGAGGCGGACCTGCTCAAGCGGCGGATTCGGCTCGCGGGCCAGGACGACGAGCCCACGGGCGACGTCGTCGACGCAGTACCCGTGCTCCCGGCGCGGGACCGCCCCCAAGGCGTGCTCGAACAGGCCGATGTCGTCGCTGAGCCGGAACAGATGGGCGAAGGAAACGACGGCGGTCACAGGATCGCCGTCACCGCTGCCGCGGGCCGGTCGGTCATGCCGATTCCCGTCCGGGCGCCCAGCCCGGCGGCCAACTGTCGGTAGCGGTCGGCGACCATGGGCCACAACAGCTCGGGGGCGCGCGCGGCTGCGGCGCGGACCAGCCCCCTGGCAATGCCGTTGTCGCCGATGACGCTGCGTACCGCCGTCGCAATCGCCGCCGGGTCGCGGTGCGGCACCAGCAGGCCGACGCCGTCACCGAGGAGCTCGACCGCGTGCGGGAAACGGGTGGCGACGATCGGTTTGTGCGCCGCGACCGCTTCGATGAGGACGCCGGAGGTCACCTGGTCGCGGGAGTCGTAGGGCAGCAGTATGACGTCGGCTCCGCGCACCATCTCAGCCAGCGACGCCGCGTCGAGGTAGCGGGCGTCGAACACGACCGAGCCGGACACCCCCAGCTGGCGCGCCTGCGCGGCCAAACTGTCGCGATACGCCGTTCCCTCCCGCGCGAGCACCTTGGGATGAGTCTCGCCTGCCACGAGGTAACGCGGGGCCGGGACGAGATCGGTCAGTGCGGCCATCGCGGCGATGCCCCACTCGATGCCCTTCCCCGGCCCGATCAGACCCCAGGTCAGCACCGTAGGTCGGCCGGCCCGCACTGACAGGGCTCTCCGATTGTCGTCGGCCCGATTGTCGTCGGCGCCGTGCGGGATGACCGACACGGCGTGTGGGTCGACCCGGTATCCGGCGACGAGCCGGACCCGCGCCGTCTCGGTCATCACGACCACCGCGGCAGCCGCCGCGGCGACCGCCTCCAGGACGTGGCGCTGGTGCCGGGTCGGGCGCACGAGCACCGTGTGCAGGACGACGATCACCGGGACGTTGAGGTCGTGGAGCACCCTGAGCACCTCGTCGCCGTCCCGGCCGCCGTAGACGCCGTATTCGTGCTGCACCACCACGACATCGAAACGGTTCAGCAGGCGCGCGGCACGTGCCGGACCGTCCCGCGTCCCGGCCACCAGCTCCCCGACCACCGCGGTCGGAGCGGTCTGCGGCGAGACGGCCGTGCCGGGACGATCGAGCAGACGCACCACCCCGCTGGACCCCCCGGCCGCCGGGCCGGCCAGCTGTTTGTGAAGAGCCGCCGTGAATGTGGCGAGCCCGCACTGGGTCGGCGGATAAGTACTAAGGAAGCCATAACGCAGGGCCATAACGGTGCTCACCTTCCGATCGGCGCCGGCAGAACGCCGGCGGGCACATAAGTGTCGAACCCGCCGATATCAGCAGCCTGCCCACCGAAGCGACGGGAACGTCGAGAAAGAAAGCAACGAAGACGACATTCCAGGCCGCAGTTCGGGCCCCATCGTGCCAGGGGCTGGCATTCGAAATTGATGAGTGCTAATGCATGTATAGTCCTCGGCGTGCACAAAAGCAATGGGGACCCATTCGTGGTGACGTTGTCGCGGCCGCCAAAACTCACTGATTCGCCGTCGACCGCCGACCCTCGGTGACCACCGAAGAGGCCAGACCCGGATCGTCCGCCAAGGTCATCCAGGTGTCGGAGGTCTCGTCGGACGGGGTCCGGACGAGGCGGGTCGGCCCAGGGGTGCTCCCCGCGGGGCGGGCGGCAATGTCCCGTTCGGCGGGGATGTGATGATTTTCCGGCGGCTCCGGCTGGGGAGCGATTCCGATCCAGGATGCCGCGGAAATGCCCTATGGGGAATGTAGGCGTCGTGGGCCCGCCAATGTCTGGAACCTGTCGGTACAGGCTGTCATGGATTTACAGTAAAGAACCTCGCTGTCCTGATCGCGGCTCCCGGCGGAGACCTGACAACGCTATTCTTGCAATCGGTGGCGTCGCACGGCCCGGCGCTTTTTGCGGCCAGCCCGCGCTCTTGAGATGGTGAGCGCGAGCAACGTCTCGACCAGCGTCGACGGTGCCCAGGTGCCCAGGAGGAGAGGATGATGTCAGGTATCGAAGGGAAGCTGCGCTCGCTGTTGGCGGCCGTTGCCGATGTGGAGGCCGAGCTTCGGCGGGCGGTCGGCGACGAACAGTCCCAGCTGGTGAGCACCCGGCTGCGTGACAGTGTTGTCCGTCCGCTACTACAGGCGCAGCAGCGTGTGGCTGTCGGTGATGGCACAGCCAAGGGTGGAGAGACGGAATCGACGGCTCACGTCGAGCCGGCCGTGCAGAGCTCCGCACGCCAGCTGACCGACCGGCTCTGGGAGCTGGCGCGGACGGCTACCGAACGTCGGGTCCAGTACCCGGACCTGCCCGAACTCGCCGAGGCCACCGCGGCGCTGCAGGACGTCGCCCTCGCTGTGGCCGATGAGGCCTCGGCGGCGACCCGGCTGGCCGATCTGCAAACCCTTCAAGCTGGGGTGGACCCGTCTATCCAGGCCGCCGGCAACGGCCCCTACCTGGCGACCAATGTTCGCGCCCTGTATGACTGGCTGGGTCAGCCCCTGCCGGTGCGGCCCCAGCTGGCGTTGTGCCGCTGCGGCGGTTCCCAGCGCAAGCCGCTCTGTGACGGGACGCATGCCCGCATCGGCTTCACCGACGCCACGGATCCCAAGCGTGTCCCGGACCGGCGCGACACCTATGTCGGTCAGCAGGTGACCGTCCTGGACAACCGTGGCACCTGCCAGCACTCGGGCTTCTGTACCGACAGGCTCCCAACCGTCTTCCATCGTGGCGAGGGACCCTTCGTCAGTCCCAGCGGCGGCAGGATGGACGAGATCATCCGTGCCATCCGTGACTGCCCCTCCGGCGCCCTCAGCTATGCGATGGGTGGGGGCGAGGCACGCGACGAAGCCCGCGATGAGGTTGATTACCACGGCAGGCGCGAGCCGATGGTCGAGGTGTCGAAGGACGGCCCCTATCGGGTCATCGGTGGTATCCGGCTCGTGGCCGACGATGGCGAAGACGTGCCTCGAAACGAGGGCACTTCGCGTGAACACTATGCCCTCTGTCGTTGCGGGCACTCGCAGAACAAACCGTTTTGTAGTGGCATGCACTGGTATGTCGAGTTCCATGATCCCGTTCCTGATCCCGGTCACGAGCCCACGATCTTCGAATGGGCCGGCGGCCTCCCCGCACTCACCCGGATGACACGTCTTTTCTACGAGAAGTACGTTCCCCAGGATTCGCTGCTGGCACCGCTGTTCGCCGACATGTCGCCCGACCACCCCCAGCGGGTCGCGAAATGGCTCGGGGAAGTCTTCGGCGGGCCAAAGTGCTACAGCCAGGAGTACGGTGGCTACACTCGTATGCTCTCCCAGCACCTCGGCAAGGAGCTGACCGAGGAGAAGCGGGGACGATGGGTCGCGCTTCTGTTGCAGTCCGCGCGAGAATCCCAGCTCCCCAACGACGCGGAGTTCCGCTCCGCGTTCGCCGCTTATATCGAGTGGGGCTCCAGGTTGGCGGTGGAAAACTCCCAGGCCGGCGCCAGACCCCCGGCACACATGCCAATGCCGAACTGGAACTGGGACACCGCGGCCGGGGCGCCCGGGTCCCGGATATCGGCATTCGGTCCGCCGACACAGACAGAACAGCCGGAAATCACGCTGCCTGCCGTCGATGAGGCGGTGCGATTCAACGACCATGTCAAGCAGCTCTTCCGCGACCGTGACCACCAGTCGATGAGGTTTGTCTTCGATCTTTGGTCCCACGACGATGTCAGCCGGTACTCGGCCGCTATCCTCGGTCGGCTTCAGGACGGGACGATGCCCTGCGACGGCGCCTGGCCACAAGAGAAGATCGATGTCTTTCGGCGATGGATTGACGGCGGCATGCCTGAATGAACGTCTCCGACGTCAAGAGAACGATCGTTTCCGGATGCACGCCGGGGTGCCCGGGGCGGTAGCGTTCCACCCGTTTCTCCTGGAGATGCCTGCTATCTCCAGGAGAAACACCGTGGTTGAACACGTGGGTTCGAACCTCGGGTCAAGGATGGCCGTCTGCGTTGCGCCGCGTAGTACCGGGAATGTGGTTACCGACTACTGCTTGCGGTGACACGGCGATGCGGTGGGAGAGCAGTTCGTCGCGGCGCGTTCGATGAACTGGGCGACCTGTGCGGCGTGGCTGACAAGGGACGCGTGGCTGGACTCCAAGGTGAGCGTATGCGAGCCGGTGGGGTCGAGTCGGCCAGCCATGATTTTTTGTGCCGCAGGGTTGATCAGCCGGTCCTCCGCGGAGATCTGGTACCAGCTCGGGACCTGCTTCCAGGCCGGAGTTCCCTGTAGAGGAGCGGTCGTTGCGGACGCGTTCAGGGGAGTCTGGGCGGCGGCGAGTATGGCGGCCTCCACCCGCGAACAGTCGGCGCAGAAGTCGTCGCGGAACCTGTTTTCCCGAATCATGAGGAACGGAGCGTTGTTCGCACCGACGTTCGGCAGATCGATCGGCACGGCGTCGGCTTGTGAGGGCAGGAGTGGAGCGAGCGTGTTGTTGATGTAGTTCAGCGTCTCACCCGTGTCGGGAGCGAATGCCGCGAGGTAGACGAGGCCGACGACGTTCGCGGCGCCCTCCGCAGCCTGGCTGATCACCGCGCCGCCATAGGAATGCGCCGCGATCAGCGTCGGACCGTGAAGCACACGAAGGTCACGTTGGACGACTGCGACATCGTCGGCAAAAGATGTGTTGGGGGTCTGGCTGGCGGTTACGTGGTAGCCGTCGCGTTGGAGTCTGACGATGACGTTGCTCCAGCTTGATCCGTCGGCAAAAGCACCATGCACGAGGAGCACGTTCGGTTTTGTACTGAGGCCGTCGGCGGCACCGGCGGCCTCGGGCATCATGGCGAGACCACCGACGGTGAGGGCCACCGCTCCGACCAGGGCTATGGCTGCCCGACCAGGGCGTCGGGTGATGGACACGCGCATATTGCGCTCCTTGGCATAGGACTCGGCTTTGTGAGGTTGCCCGGCGGCCAGACACGCATGCGGATTTCGCGGCTTCGCGGTGGAACGACACAGGAAAGTATGCCTCGACCGGCAAAAAGTGCCAAGCAGGCCATCAGTCAATTCTTTCACAGCCCCCTTTTCCGTTTGTGTTCGGTCCGGGTGATGTTGATTGACCTAACCACCGTACCTGCTTTGCAATGCAGCCGCTGTTGCTGACCACAGATTGCGGCATTCGCCGCCTGCATTTTCTTGGTTTGCCCTGAGCGGAGCCGATCCGACTGTTGCGCCGCATACACGGCACTGAAATCACGCTGGTTCGACGAATACCCGTGACGCGCCGACCAGTGCGGTTCCACCTACGGCTGCCCCCCCGGAACGTCCTGGCAGACCTGCTCGGGGTACTCAGTGACGACGAGGAGGGCCGGCCGAGGCGGCGCAGCTCGGTGCGCTCGCAGGTCGGTCACGGGGTGGGTGCGTAGGCTGGCTGCCAGGGCACGGACGCTGCGTGCCCGGTCGGCCCGGAAGATTTGATGAGCAGTGTGGCGGCGGTCGCGACATGCAGCGCGACGACGAACGCCGGGCAGGGCGACTGTTCGTGGCTGGAGTCCGCGATGGGAAGGTCGGATGGTGAGGGTTGCATGGTCGACCGGGCCTGGCCGGCCAAGCCGGCCAGGCCGGTCCGGTTCGCCGGTGTGAGCGGCGGGGACTAGCCGATGCGGATAAGTGTCTACCTGGCGTTGGCCGCGTCGGTCCTGCTCACGGTGGTCGCTCCGGCCGCGGGCCGCCGGCTGCCACCGGGGCGGGCCGCGGTCGTTCTGGCCGTGGCGGCGGTCACCGCCGGTTGTGGATGGGCGTGGGATCTCGCTCTGCTGGCATGGACGTTGATCGGCCAGTTGGGGGTGGTCCGGCGGTTTGGACATTGGTCCGGTCCGGTTCTGGCCGCTCATGATCCGGTGCCGCCGGTCACCGCCGGCGTCGCTGTCGTTCTGGTCTGTGTCGTAGGGGCCACGACGGCGGTTTCCGCTCTGCGCTGCGGCCGGGATGTGAGCTGGCTGCTGCGTACCACACGCCGTGCCCCCGTGGTTGCCGCTGGAGGTCTAGTTGTCGTCGATGATCCGGCGCCGGCGGCACTCGCTCTGCCGGGGCGACCGGGCCGGGTGTTGGTGACCTCGTCGTTGTTGCGTGCTTTGTCCACAGCTGAGCGGCGGGTCCTGTTCGCGCACGAGCAGTCACATCTTCGGCATGCTCATCTGGGTTACCGGCTGGTGGTTCGTCTTGCTGCCGGCCTGAACCCCCTCCTGTGGCCGATGGTTGCTGATTGTGACTATATCCTGGAGCGGTGGGCGGACGAGGATGCCGCGATCGCGGTTGCTGATCGTAGTCTCGCGGCGACGGCGCTGGCGCGTGCTGCTCTCGCCACTACGGAGAGCAGCACTGGCACGGCCAGGTCGGGCACGGCACCGTCGCCGGGCGCGGCCGGCCCAGCGTTGTTGGCGTTTCACGAGCATGCGGTGACCCGTCGGGTTGCCGCGCTTCTTGGTCCACCTCCACCGTCGCGGTGGCTACCGGCCGTGGGCCCGGCTGTTCTCGGGCTGATCGCCGCGGTGTGCGCTGTTGAAGCCGGTCGCGAGATCGACCGGATGTTCGATCTCGCCCTGTACGTCTGGCATCGATGACCATGCCATCGATGGCCGTACCCTTGATGGCCATACCCTTGATGACTATGGCCCCGACAATCACGGCCCCGATGAGTATGGCCCCGATCATCGTGGCGGCAACGCTCACCGCGACGCCGGGTACGACTCTGCTCCACCACCTGCTGGTCCTACCCGCACCGGCCGTCTACGCCATCGTCGGTGCCCTTGCTTTTGCCGAGGCCGCGCTCTTCGTTGGATTCGTGCTGCCCGGCGAGACCGCGGTGGTACTCGGTGGGGTGCTGGCGAGCCAGCATGTGGTCAACCTCGGCGGCATGGTCGCGGTTGTGATCGCCGCGGCTATCCTCGGTGACTCGGTCGGCTACGAGGTGGGTAGACACTTCGGCGAACGGATCCTGGCCCTGCCGTTCCTACGGCACCGCCGCCCGGCGATAGACCGTGCCCGCGCCTACCTTCGGACCCGTGGCGGGCGGGCGGTGTTCGTCGGCCGTTTCACCGCGTTCCTGCGCGCGGTCATGCCCGGCCTGGCCGGTCTGTCCCAGCTACCCTACCGCCGATTCCTCGTCTTCAACGCGGCCGGCGGTATTGTCTGGGGAACTGGGTTCACCCTGCTGGGCTACGTCGCCGGTGCGTCCTATGCCAGGGTCGAGAAGGCGGCCGGATGGGCCTCCACCGGCTTGCTCGCTGTGTTTGCCAGCGGCCTGCTCGCCGTGCACCTCTACCGCCGCCGGCACAATGGTGTCACCGACGACCAGCCCGACGTGTCACCTCCGGGATAGAACCGGTGACGGGCCATCGAGAAACGGGTACAACGGGCATAGCGAGCACAGCGGGCAGCTCAGCGCAGGATACCGGTGTGACCGAGCGAGTAACGGCCCGGTTGAGGCCAGACGCAGGCACCATGCGGCCCCGGACCAACCTTGATCCGTGCCATTAGGCTCCCGTCCCTGGTCGAAATCGCGTAGACCTCGCTGTTGTAGCGTCCGCTCAGCCACAACACCGACCCGTCCGCGGATACCCCACCCATATCCGGGCTTCCGCCGCCGGGGATCTGCCATTTCTGTCGGACCTGACGGGTCGCGAAGTCGACGAGGGAGATAGAGCCTTCGCCGCGGTTCGACACGTACATCACGGCCGCGTCCCGGCTCGGGTACAACCCGTGTGCGCCCTGGCCGGTCGGCAGAAAACCGATTTTCTGGAACCGTATCGGGTCGACGAGGTGAAGACCGTTCGACATCATGTCCGCGACGTAGAGTACCTCACCTCGGGGATCAAGCTTGATATCCTGTGGCATGCCGCCGACGGTCAGGTAGCCTACGACCGAGAGCGTCCGCAGGTCGACTTTGACCAGCTTGCCGGAAAATTCGCAGGTGGCAACCAGGAACGAGTTGTCTGCGGCGAAGTCGATGTGGTCGACGCCGGCACAGTCGACCGGTAGACGCATCCGCGGCTGCCAGGTGTGCGGGTCGTAGAAGTCCAGCCGTCGAAGCGCTTCGGCGACGACAATCGCATACCTGCCGTCCGGGGTGAAGTACATGTTGTACGGGTCCGCGACCGCAATATTTGGTCCCTTGACCGTTCCGGTGGCTGGGTCGATCGGGGTGAGGCTGTTCCCCAGGTCGTTGGTCACGTACAATGTCGACAGGTCCCAGGACGGTACGACATGCTGTGGATTACGGCCGACCACAAAACTACTGGTCACCTTGAAGGTCGCCGGGTCGATGACGTCGACGGTGTTGCTGTCGCTGTTCGGGACATAGATCAGCGGTTTCGCGCCCCGAACGGCCGGGCTGAGCTGATTTGCCCCGTCAAAGGCATACACATTCGCCGCCGTCGGGGCGCTGGTTCCCCCGGTCGGCGCTGTCTGCGGTGCTGGGCCGTCCGCCGCCGTTCCCGGAGCCTTCGTCGGTGTCGACGCTGGTGGTCCGGCCGGTGTGCTTCCCTCGCTACAGGCGGCAACAACGGCAATCCACAACAAGGCAATAATTGCCAGGCGCAATGCGCGCGGCACTCGGGCCTCGTCATACGTCTGCACAGGCATGCTCCGATTTGGGACGAGATCCGCGGCACCGGGTGTCGTGGCGTCCGTGCGAGTGATACCCGGCGACCCGTCCACCACACGTCCCGTCATCTCAGTCCGGCTCGGTCAGGTATTCGGTCAGGTCGGCAGCGCGACCCACCCCCGGTCCCGCATGTACATGGGCCAACGGATGTGGGATCATGATTCCTCCCGCACGCCCGGAGGTCCCGAGCAGCCTAACGGCCTGATCGGGGGCGCCACGATCGAGGGGCCCACCACCGACGGGCTCCGCCACCGACGGGCGCCAAGGATCAGGTCCGATGCTGCTGGCCCCAGTTCGGTCGGGGGTGCTCTCGTGGCAGCCCAGCGCCTGTCCGACCTGAATACACGTTGTCAGTTTGGTCGTACGACTGCGGCGGTGCCATAGGCGACGATCTCCGCCAGGCCGTTGCCGACATCGGAGGAGTCGAAGCGGACGCCGAGAACGGCGTTGCCACCCAGTTCACGCGTATGTGCGACCAACCGCTCCAGCGCGGTGCGGCGTGCCGCGTCCACGACCTCGGTGTACTGCGGTACTTCGCCGGCGCGAAGCGCCCGTAACCCGCCGGAGATGCCCTTGATCGCACCGACGCTGCGGACGATCAGGCCCCAGCACAGGCCCAGGGTCCGCTCGACGGTAAAGCCGGGAAGATCGAATGTCGTGGAGATCGGCAGATCGATGATCGAATCATGCGAGGGTTGCGTCATGCGGACATCTTGGCATCCTGAACGGCTTCCGAGCGCCCGGCACCAGGGTTTTGGATCAAGGAATGGGGCTGGGGTGCGTAGATCGCGAGGCGGGGGAGGGAGTCGGCCCGATTGGCCTACCGTGACCGATCCGCGCCCTACCCGCCGCTGCGGGCGAGCCGGTCAGACGTCGAGGCCGTATTCGCGCGCGATGCCTGTCAGACCGGTGACCCGGCCTTCGCCGAGTGCGTGGAACGTCCAGCCGGCGCCGTCACGGACGACTTCTCCAAACAGCATCGCGGTCTCGGTGGCAGCCTGGGTCGTCAGGTCATAGCGGGCTACCTGGGTGCCACTGTCCGTGTCGAGGACGCGGATGTAGGCGTTGCGGACATTGCCGAAGTTCTGTTGCCGGTCTTCGGCGTGGTAGATGCTCACAGGGAAGACGATCCGGGTGATACTGCGGGACAGCCGGTCGAGACGGATGTCGATCTGCTCGTCGTCGGTGCTTTCGCCGGATCCTTCGCCGTCAGCCTCGCCGGTCAGGTTGTCGCCCCGGTGGACGATCTCACTCAGTGGGCTTGACAGGTTGTTGAAGTACACGAAGAAGTCCCGTGACGGTGCCCGGCCGTCCGCGGTCAGTGCGATAGCGCTGGCGTCCAGATCGAACTCGGTCGATCCGGTGAGATCCGGGTCCCAACCCAGACCGACCGTGATGTGGGTGAGCCCGGTGCCCTTCGAAAGCAGGGCAACCCCGGCGCTACTGCGTCCCCCGATGTCCACAGATTCCTCGCTCTCCAGCGGTGTCCGCCGTCCCTGTGGTAACAGAATCACTATGTGCATAGTGTGCGGTCACGAGGCTGTCCGGAATGTGACATGCGTCCCACGGCTGATGTTCCGGGTGTGTCGGGGGCCCAGCGCACATCGCTCCGCCCGCTGCCGTCACGCGTGGGGACCGGGGGTGACCGGGGCGAGATCCGTCGGTGCGCCCTCGGCCTGGGCCGCCGCTGCGACCATCCAGCGGGCCTGATCCACTTTCCTCGATGGCGGCGAGGTCGGCGTTGTGTCAGGGTGAGGGTGACGCGGCAGAGCGCTGTCGGGTGATGTGGAAAAGCGGCTCGTGCGGTGCGAACATGATGCATTCGATCAGCACTGCGGGGCCGCGGTGCTGTTTTTCCCAGCGCCAGAGACGGATATCAACAATTCGGACGGCCTGTCGTCGCGCCCAACGCCTGGAGGAATGGTGTTCGACAGACTCGGCGAGGCCGTCGTCGCCCATCCGTGGCGTATCATAGTGGCGTGGGTCGCGGTTGCCGCCTTCATCATAATTCCGCCGCCGAGTCTGACCAGGTTCACATCGAACAACAACTCGTCGTTTCTGCCTGGCTCCTACCAGTCCGTCCAGGCGGAGAACGTGGCTCAGGAGAACTTTCCTGCGGTGGCCGGCGCAAGCGGGCTCATCGCGGTGAATCGCACCGACAGCGGCGTGCTCACCACGTCCGACCAGCAGAAGATCTCGGCACTTGCCGGGTCCCTCAGCGGGGCTCATATCCCAGCGGTGACCTCGGTCACGACCTCGGCGTCCCACCTTTCCGGGGACGGGAAGGTCCAACTCGTCCAACTCGTCCAGGTCGTCTTCGCCGGCCAGCCCGGCGACCAGGGCCCGAACGCGGCCGTCCCCGACGTGCGGGATCGTACAACGGACTTCCTCGCCGGATCGGGGCTACAGGGTGGCCTCACCGGCAATGCAGCGATCAGTGTCGACAGTACGAATGCTTTTCGGAATGCCGAGAAAATCATCACCGTCGCAACCGTGGTTCTGATTCTCCTACTGCTCGGATTCGTGTTCCGCAGCCCGATTATCGCGGTCCTACCGATAGCGATCATCGGTATCGTCCATCAGATGGCGGAGGCCGTCACCGCAGACCTGGCGGATTGGCTCGGCTTCGTGGTGGGGCCCGAGCTCGCACCGTTGTTGTTGGTGGTGATGTTCGGAGTCGGTACGGACTACATCGTTTTCCTCCTGTTCCGTCATCGGGAGCATGTTTCCAAGGGTGACGGCGCGCTCGCCAGCCTGGAGTCGCTCCGAGCGCTGGCACCCGGCTGTGGTCCTCGGAGTCAACGGACGATCCGTACTCGATCTCCGCCATCGACAACGTGGCGGGTCCGGTCCGGACCACGGCGAACGGGTCGATCCCCGGCGCGACGGTGCTGGTGGGCGGGACGACGTCACAGCTGGTCGATGTCCGTGCCGCGCTGCGTAATGATATGAAGCATGTCTTTCCACTGGCGCTGGTAGCGGTAGCGATCATTCTCGCTCTTCTGCTCCGGACGATCGTGGCCCCGATCTATCTCCTTGCCGGCGTCATCATCACCTATGCGGCGACGCTCGGGACCATTGTGCTCGTCTTCCTGGACGGGTTCGGTTTCACTGGGCTCGACTTCACGATACCGATCATCGTCTAGCTGTTTGTGATGGCGATCGGAACCGATTACAATATATTGATTGCATCGCGCCTGCGGGAAGAATTCAATGCAGGTGAAGGACCCAGGAGCGCAGCCCGCCTCGCCATCGAGCACGGGGCACCGGCGGTGTCGGCCGCCGCTCTCGTCCTGGCCGGCACATTCGCCTCGTTGCTCCTGACCGGGATCCAGCTGCTGGAGGAAATCGGTTTGGCCGTCGCCCTGGGCGTGCTGTTGGCCGCAAACGTCCTTGCCACCAGAATCATGCCCACTCTGGCAGCACTGCAAGGATGGCACTTCTGGTGGCCACACAAGCTACACACACGTACAGCCACGGCCAGGGATGATCCTTTGTCAGCGAAGGAACCGTCCGGCGGGAAACGCTAGTGCGCTGGGCGGCAGCTGGCTCCATCGGGCAGCAACCGACGTCCCGGAGCCGTCGTGATGATGTTGATCGGTATCCTCTCCGTGCACGAAAAGTACGCCTTGATCGCCTCGTATGTCAAGTACGTCCCCGTATAGCACATTTATCGTCACACCCGCCCGATGTCGGATCCGGTTGCGGGCCCGATCGGTGTGGGCGTCGCACCCGATCACCTTCGGACAAAGGTGCCTCTCCGCGCCGGGTCTGGTAGGGTTCGTAGAGTACTCGGCGGTGACGCAGGGTTGCGCCCGTACGAGCTTACCCGTAGAAGCTTACATTGGGTCGAAGTTGGGCTAGGCTGGGAGTCACGCTAGCGCAGAGCTGCGCGAGTGCAGAGTCGTCGTCGAAGGTGACGGGCGCAGGCCCGTGCCGGGCGGTTACGGATAGAAAACTAGAAGTCTCTGTCCTGCTGGCAGGTTGTTCTTGGCGTTCTCGCTGCGGAGATGGCTGCGCGAGTGGTGCCTGTACGCCGGGCGCTCTTAAAGCCGTTCCACTTTTGACCGGCATGAGATTCGGATGAGATGGAGTACGCCTATGGCATCACGGTCGCTTTTTTCGTCACCACAGCCCGCTATCGAGTCCAGGACGTGGCAGCGTCCAGCGGGAGCTGGTCTGCCGCTGTTTCAGGAGCCGGTGTACCCGCCGGGGACGTTCGGGCCCGGCGGCGGACCGGATGGCCATGAACCGCATGGCAATGCATCGGACGGTGACACACCATACGTTGACGCACCGTACGTTGACGCACCCCACAGCCAGGCGCCGCCCGTGCTCACGACTTCTGTGGACGCGGCTCCGCATTCGCGTGTAGTGGGAAAGGGCCCGGGGAAGCGCCCGACGGCTCCGGGAACGGCTCATAGCGGCCGAACAGCTCGCACTCGCCGATCGTGACGGTGGACCGTGCGGTCGTGGCGCCGCACGATGCGTGAGCGCGGTGACGCGAATCCGGCGGGGTTCGGGTGCCTGCGGGGTGGTCCCCCGATAGGGCTGCCGGGCGCGCGACATCCGTGCCGAAAACGCTACCAAGCGAAACGCAGACCAAACTGACTCCCAATGGCGTGTGCGGATCCGCCCACGATGGACAGCGGAAAGCCGTTGGTCAGGAGTTCCACCGGATTTTCTCAGCAAATACCAAGACTCCTCCGCGAAGCTGAGGGACAGTGATCGAGATCGGCGCCAAGTCGTGCCTATCCCGACACGCGTAGGCGGGTCGCCTCACCCGCCGGGGCTTTCGGAGGAGTGGATGCACGTACGGCGCGCGCGCCTGCGGATCGGACGGAAGATGCTCGCCCTGGGGGCGGTGGCAGCCGTTGTCATCGTCGCAGGTTCGATTGCGGTCGGCCTGGCAGTCTCGTCGTCGGCCACCGGCAGCAGTCCACGTCAGGTAGCGGCAAGTCTCGGGACGATCAGGCAGGCGGTTTCGGCTACCGGGGTCATCCAGGCCGCCCACGAGGCGGACCTGACCTTTGGCGTATCAGGTAAGGTCACCGCAGTTTCGGTCACGGTCGGTCAGCAGGTTACGGCGGGGCAGGCGCTAGCCACCGTCGACTCGGCCGCCCTGGCGGCATCGGTCGCGCAGGCCCAGGCCAGTGTGGCCACCAGTCAGTCCCGCCTGTCCGCGGACCAGACCGCCGGGGCGTCGGACGCCCAGCTGAATGCGGACAACCAGACGATCACGGCCGCACAGGACGGGCTGGGCGCGGCGCAACGGTCGCTGGCACAGGCGATCCTGACATCGCCGATCGCCGGTACTGTCGCGGCCGTCAACCTGACGGTCGGCCAACAGGTCTCCGGTGGTGGCACTACCGCGTCCGGCGGCGGAAGCGGCGGGGGCGGCGGAAACGGCGGGTCGACGTCGGGCTCGGCCTCGACCACATCGACGTCGGCGTCGTCAGCTCAGGTAGTGGTGGTCGGTTCCGATGGTTACAAGATCACAACAACTGTCGACGACACTCAGATCGGCCAGATCAAGAGCGGTAACCAGTCGGTCATCACGCCGAACGGCGCCACCACCACGGTATTCGGGACAGTGGCCACGGTCGGACTGCTACCGACCCAGAGCTCGGGGGTGGCGACCTACCCGGTCATCATTGACGTCACCGGGACCCCGGCCGGGTTGCACCTCGGAGCGAGTGCCCAGGTGCAGATCATCGTCCGGCAGCTGACCGACGTCCTGACCGTACCGACCGCGGCGCTGCACTACACCGGATCCCAGGCACAGGTGTACGAGCTGACCGGGAGCAAGCAGACTCCCCGGGCGGTCACCGTGGGCGTGAGCTCAGGCGGAGTCACACAGATCACCGACGGGCTGGGCGCCGGGGACATGGTGGTGCTACCGGACTCGGCTCCGACGGGACGGGTGCGCGGCGGGACGGGGAGTCCGACCGGCGGCACCGGTGGTGGCTTTGGCGGTGGCGGCTTCGGTGGCGGAGGTGGCGGAGGTGGCGGAGGTGGCGCTGGCAGCGGTGGTTTTGGCGGCGGCGGCGCACGCGGTGGCGGGGTGGGCTGAGCCATGGCCCGGACCGAGTCGCCTGTGAGCCAGCAGCCCGCCGGACGCCAGCCTGTCATCCAACTGGATGGTGTTCGCAAGACCTACCGCACCGGCGCTCTCGATGTTGAGGCGTTACGGGGTGTGAACCTGCGCATCTCCGAAGGTGAATTCATTGCAATCATGGGTCCGTCGGGGTCGGGAAAGTCGACCTTGATGCACATCCTCGGGTGCCTCGACGTGCCCACCGCCGGCAGCTACCACCTTGCCGGCGAGGACGTCAGTCGGATGTCCGAGGACGATCTTGCCGAGATCCGTAACCGGCGGATCGGCTTCGTCTTTCAGCAGTTCAACCTGCTTCCGTCGCTGTCGGCATGGCGCAACGTGGAACTGCCGTTGTGCTATGCCGGGACGGGTCGGGCGGAGCGCCGCGACCGGGCGATCGACGCGTTGGCGAAGGTCGGTCTGGTGGACAGGACGACCCACCGTCCCAACGAGCTGTCCGGCGGGCAGCAGCAACGGGTCGCCATCGCCCGTGCGCTGGTCACCGACCCGGCGCTGATCCTTGCCGACGAACCGACCGGCAACCTCGACAGTGTGTCCACGGGGGATGTGCTCAGTCTGCTGAGCGACCTGCACGCCGCCGGTCGCACGATCGTGCTCATCACCCACGAACCCGACGTCGCCGCTACCGCCGGCCGGGTGGTACGGATCCGCGACGGTGACATCCAGGATGACACGGGGCCGGGACCCCGAGCGACGACCGGACCCCGAGCGGACACCGGGTTCGGGAGCGGGGACAGCGCCGGTTCGACCCCGCTCGCCTGGGAGGTGCGCAGGTGAGCTGGGCGGAGACACTGCGAATCGGCCTGGATGCGGTGCGTACGCACCGTTCGCGTTCGGCCCTGACCGTGCTCGGCATCCTCATCGGCATTGCCGCCGTCATCCTCACCGTCGGACTCGGTGAGGGTGCCCAGGGTCAGGTCCGTGACCAGATCAACTCTTTGGGCAGCAACCTGCTCGTCGTCTCGCCGGGTAGTACCACCAGCAGTACCGGCGTCCGCGGCGGCTTCGGTTCGGCCTCGACGCTGACCGTGCAGGACGCCGAGGCCCTCGCATCCAAGGACGTCGCCCCGGACATCGCCGCGGTCGCGCCGGCCAGCCAGCGCAGTCTGTCGCTGACGGCCGGGACGTCGAACTGGACCACCACTGTCGTCGGAACGACACCTGACTGGTTGTCGGTCCGGGCGCGCAAGATCGACGCTGGTCGGTTCATCACCAGCCAGGACGTGACCAGCCACGCCGCGGTCGTCGTGCTCGCGGCCACCACGGCCGAGCAGCTGTTCGGTGGCCGCAGCCCGATCGGCGCGACCGTAACGGTGTCCGCGGTTCCAATGCAGGTGGTGGGTACTCTCACCGCCGTTGGGTCCTCCGCCACGGCCAACGAGGACGATCAGGCCGTGCTCCCGATCAGCACTGCGGCCAACCGTCTGTTCGGGGGTACGACGCGTACCTCCGTGCAGAGCATCTATCTGGAGGCGTCGTCGTCGAAGACGCTGTCCGCCGCCTACCAGGAAGCAAGTAGCGAACTGCTCGCCCTGCACCACATCGCCACGCCCACCGGTGCCGACTTCACCATAGCCAGCCAGCAGTCCATCCTGTCCGCCGCCACCTCGGTGGACCGCACCCTCACCGTGCTGCTGGGCGGTATCGCCGCGATCTCGCTGCTCGTCGGCGGCATCGGCGTCATGAACATCATGCTCGTTTCCGTCACGGAACGCATTCGGGAGATCGGCCTGCGCAAGGCGCTCGGGGCGCCACCTCGGGTGATCAGACGTCAGTTCCTGGTGGAGGCGTCTGTCCTCGGTCTGACCGGCGGCCTGGCCGGTGCCGCGCTCGGGTTGGTGGGGGCCGCGGTGCTCCCACACGTGATCTCCCAACGCATCGACATATCACTTCCGGCAATCTTTGGCGCGATCATCGTCGCGGTGGGGATCGGAGTCGGGTTCGGTGTCTACCCCGCCAGCCGAGCCGCCCGGCTGGCCCCCATCGACGCGCTGCGCAGCGAATGATGATCCTTCGGTCTCCGGCCCAGCCCTGCATCCAGGGCCACCATCAGGAAAACGAGCCCACCGTGTCCGAGCCGTATGTGTCCGAGCCGTGTGTGTCCGACAGCACCGTGTCCGAGAGCCCCATGCCTGCGCAGGACATGCCCATGCGAGCGGGCGTCGCAGCCCGTCCGGTCCGGTCCGCAGCCCGACCCTTAGGTGTCGGGGGACGGCAGCTGAGCCTGCTGTCGCTGGCGGCTGTCGTCGCCGTGGCCGCAGTCGCCCTGGCTGCGTGCGGTGGGGGCTCGGGCGCCACCACCACTGCGGGCGGGCCGACGCAGGACCCGGGGACGAGTTCCACGCCGTCCGGCCCGCCGGGCGTCACAGGGACGGCCGCGGCGGTGACCGACACGGCGATCCAGGTCCAGAATCCGTCGGTAGGCCAGGTCACCGTCAACTTCAACAGTTCCACCGCTTTCACCCAGACCGAACAGACGACCGCCGCCAGCCTGGTGGTCGGCGACTGCGTCGTGGTGACCACGGGGGCGGGAACAGGAGCGTCGCAACCAGCTGCCACCGACGGCCCGATCGCCGCGCAGAACATTATGATCAGTAAGCCGGATGCGGGTGGGTGCAGCGCCAACGGCGCGTTCCGCGGTGGTTTCGGCGGCGGTGCACGCCCCTCGGGCGTCCCGAATCCCTCGGGCAGCCCCCGGTCGCAGCGCACGCCGGGCGCCGGTGGACAGGGTCGCTTCGGCGCCGTCATCGGCACGGTCACCTCGAAGTCCGACACGACCTTCGTGGTGGCGACGATCGCCCGCGGGAACAGCCCGGCCACGACGAGAACGGTCACGACGAGCGCCTTGACCGGCTACGACCAGACCGTCCCGGCGTCGTCCGCGGCATTGAAGGTCGGCGAGTGCGTCACCGCGGTGGGTCCGGCCGACAGCACCGGGGCGGTGACAGCGACGTCGATCAGCATCCGGCAGGCGGGGCCCGACGGATGTACCAGCGGTTTCCGCCGGTCGACCAACGCCGAGGGGTCCGCCAATGGCTGACCGGACGTCTCGGGCCCGGCGACACCGGGTCCGCCGCTGGGTGACGGTGGCCGTCACCGTTGCTGTCCTCGGAGGGGCCGGCGGGGGTGTCCTTGTCGCCACAGCCGCCGGCGGGCCGTCCTACCGGACCACCGTGGTCAGCCGCCGCACCGTCGAGGCGACGTTGAATTCCATCGGCAGTGTGACGCCTGTGAGCCAGGCGTCGGTGAGCTTTCCCGTTTCCGGGCGGGTGGCGCAGGTTCCCGTGGCTGTCGGCCAGCATGTGACGACCGGTGACGTCCTGGCCGAGCTCGACACGTCATCTCTTGCCTCGTCCCTGGACAATGCCCGTGCGACGCTCACGTCGGCGCAGGCGAAACTCGCGGCGGACCAGGCCAGCCAGACCGGCGGTACGGCCTCGACCTCGACGTCTCTGTCAACCGGAAGCGGTTCCGGCGTGGTGGGCGGCGCGGCATTTGTCAGGTCGCGCCAAGCGGGCACGCCGAGCCCGAGTCATGTCGCGGTGGAGCTGATCGTGTCCGGTGAACCGCGGGTCGGTGCGTCCGGTGGCGGACCTGCTGGGCAGGGTGTCGCGGCGGCGGACGTTGTCAAGCAACGTCAGCAGCAGCTGCTGGCTGACCAGCATGCCGCCGACACGGTCCTGTACCAGACCCAGGCCGATCTGGCGCATGAGCAGGTGGTCTGTCGGGCGTTTCTGAACAGCCTCGGTCGGGCTCCGAGCGCCACCCAGACGCAGGCGACGCAGACGACGCAGACACAGGCGCAGGACCCGGCCTCGACCGGCGGAACGGCGCCCGACGGTACGGACTGCTCGGCGTTGCTCAAGAATGTCCTCGCCGAGCAGGAGACCCTCAACAATGATCTACGCGCCGTAGCCGCGGATGAGGCGGCCCTCGATGCCGCGGTCGCGCAGCTACTGGCCCAGTCTCCGGGGCAGCAAGCGGGCACGGGCCCGGGCCAACCGTCGCCAAGCCCGTCCGGTACCGGAACGGGAACCGGGGTCGGAACCGGGGCCGGGGCCGAGCAGCACGCCGGCAGTAATTCCGGTAATTCCGGTAAAACAGGCGCTACCGGTAATACCGGTGGCGGTACCACCCACGGCGGCACGTCAGCGGGTGGTACCGCAGCGGGTCGTACGTCAGCGGGTGGTACGGCAGCGGGAGGTAGGGCCGCGGGTGGCTCCACGACGGCGTCAGGTACCTCCCGGGCACCTGCTTCGGCGGCCCAGATCGCTGCCGACCAGGCTTCGGTCGACGCTGCCAACGCCATGGTTCCAGTGGCCCAGCAGAGCCTGGACCAGGCGCGGCTCATCAGCCCGATCAGCGGTCTCGTGGCCGCCGTCAATGTCACGTCCGGTCAGTCCGTGACCGCAGGGTCGAGCACAGCAGCGATTGTCGTGGTGAATCCAGGTTCCATGGAGGTCATGACGACGGTCAGTGACAGCAACGTCGCCGCGGTGAAGGTTGGTGCGAAGGTCACCGTGACCCCGAACGGTACCGACTCGCCGACGGCGGGCACCGTCGTGGCAATCGGCCTGCTTCCGGCAGCGTCCACGACATCCACCGGGACGGCATCGTCCGGATCGTCGAGCGGGGTGGCCTATCCGGTGACCATCGGCCTCAACGGCGGCGGTGGAGCGCTGTTTGCCGGCTCCGGTGCGGCTGTGTCCATCGTCGTCTCCAGTGTCGCGCACGCGCTGGCCGTGCCCACGTCAGCCGTTCGTACCCTCGGTAACCGTCATGTCGTGTCCGTGCTGCGAGACACCAAGCTGACCAGTCTGGCGGTTGAGGTGGGCGCGGTGGGTATGACCTTCACCCAGGTGACATCCGGCCTGTCCGAGGGGGACCAGGTCGTTCTGGCAGATCTCAATGCCCCGCTACCCACGAGTAACACTACCTTGCGCGGCATCGGGGGCGGTGGTCTCGGTGGTGGTGGTTTCGGTGGTGGTGGTTTCGGTGGAGCCGGCGGTGGCGGTGGCGTCGTCGGTGGAGGTGGCCGGAACGGGTAGTGGCGAAACGTCGGACCCCAGCGGCGAGTATCGCTCGCGCAGGTGGCTGGAGCGCAGCTCGTGAACGCGCCAGCCACGTGGCTTGCCGGTGGGTCCTACCTCGCCGGTGGCCAGGGTGAACGCTCCGTCGAACAGTCCGTAGCCGCGGACCACGCCATGCGGGTCCCCGCTTACCACGAGTGCGGCAAGCTGCGCCCACCGTGGGTCGTCCCTGCCGACCGGTTCCAGCCGTCCGGCCTCGCGCAGCATGTGCTCCGGCGTGCCTGCCGGGTGCACGGCCACATACAGAAACACCCCGGCTTCGGGTGCGGCGGGGAACAACACGATGTCAGCGGGGCCCAGCGCGGCGGCGATCCGCGCGATGAGGGCGCTCGTGTCCATGACGGTGCCATTCGGGGCCTTCACCAGGGACTGCACCCGCCCCAGTAGGACGATCTCGCCGTTGTCCCGGATGAGGGCACGGTCGCCGGTGTGTAGCCAGCCGTCCTGGACTGTGCGGGCGGTGACCGCATCCTCGCCGACGTACCGGGTGAACGTCGAGGGGCTGCGTACGAGCAGCTCGTCGCCGTCGCCGATCGCGACCTCGACGCCATGGACCGGGACACCGACGACGTCGAACGCCGCGCCGGATCGGGTGGTGATCGACGTCGCTCCGGCCACCTCAGTCTGCCCGTAGACATTGCGCACGGGGATGCCGACCGCCTCCCACCATGCACGCAGCTCGGCGGGGATGGGTGCGGTGCCGGCAAATGCGTCCCGGACCTGCGCGAGGCCGGCCTGGCTGCGCATCCGGCGGCCGAAGACCCACGCGCCGGGACGGCGTCTGGTCACACCGGTACGGCCAGCAGCCAGCGCCTGGTCAGCAGTGTGTCGTACCGACGCGGCCAGCCGCCGTCCGAGCGCACTGGACGACGCGGAACGCAACGCCTCACCCCGGATCGCCTCGTACACAAGTGGTGGTGCGAGCAGCACGCTCGGACGGGCGGCCAGGAGATCGGGTCCGAGGGTGACCAGCCCGTCGCCATACCAGGTGTGGCCGGCCAGCATGAGCGAGACATACAGGGTGAGTAACCGTTCGGAGATGTGCGCGGTCGGCAGGAACGACAGGAACCGGGGAAACGGGTGCGTGGTCTCGTCGCGCACCGCGGACACCGCGGACATCATCGCCTGTTCGGATACGTCGATGACACGGGCCGGGCCGGTGGTACCGGTGCTCTGCAGGTACAGCAGCGTCTCCCCGGACGGACGGGTCGGTAGCGCCGCCAGCCGGCCACGCACCGACGCAGTGTCGAACGGTTCGACATCGGCTGCGAGGGTGGTAAGCGGTGTTCCCTCGACACCGGGCAGGGCAACGATCCTGTCCATCTCGACGATGGGCAGCGCCAACCCGGCGGTGGATGCCCGCGCCCGTTGGGAACGACCGACCACCACGGCACCGGCACCGGTCATCCGCACGGCGCGGCGCAGCTCGTCATCCGTGGCGGTCACGTAGAGCGGCTGCACAGCGCGGCCGGACAGCCCCAGCGCCAGCTCCAGCACCGGATAGCGGGCGTCGGTTTCGGCGAGGACCGCCACCGTAGCCGCCGGTCCGACGACCTGGCCGATGCCGTCGACAACGCCGATGCCGTCGACAACGCCGAGAACCACGTGCGTGAACTCGTGCCAGGTGAGTGTGTGCCAGTCGGCACGTCGCTGCCAGCGACCCGGCTTCGTCGCATCCGATGGGCAACGGTAGGTAATTGCCGGTCGCTCCGGGTGCGCACCGACGGTGTCCATCAGCACGGAGCGAAGTGTGATCCCGCCCTGCTCCGCCTCGGTCACGGCTGACGTCGTTGTCATGCTCCCACCTTCACGAGTTCCGGGACGGCGGCGGGCGCGCTGGCGTGGCGGCGCGGCCGGCCGCGGACGAGCAGCAGGTAGAGCGCCGGGCCCAGTACCAGGTCCGTTGCGAGTGCGAACGACATGGTGAAGGCGGCGACGAGGCCCATCTCCTGCAGGGCGATCAGCGAACTGGCCATCATGGAGACGAAACCGCCGATGAGCACGTAGGACGAGAAGCTCGCCGGTCGGCCGGTGCGCAGCATGGTTGCGGTCACGGCGCTCGTCGGGGCTGACCCGGTTCGGACCCGGTCCCGGATGCGCACGGACAGATGAATGGTGTCGTCGGCCGCGAGGCCGAGCGCGATGGCCAGGATCATGGCGGTGCCGATGCGCACAGTGATGTGGGCCAGACCCATGAAACCCAGGGTCGCGAAGAGCGGCAGGATGGTCGGCACGATGCCGGCGAGGAACAGCTTTGCGTCCCGGATGGCGAACCACATGATGGGCAGGATCAACGCGAGCGCGGTGATGGCCGAGAGCATCATCTCGAACGAGAGGCTGTGCATGCCCTGCTGTGCCAGCCACCACTCGCCGACTGTCGCCACGTCGGCGTCCGGCATGGTTTCCCGTGCCGCGGCGCGAATCCGTTCGGCGAACGGCAGGGACCTCGCTGTGCCGATGTCCGGCACCCGCACGATGATCGCGGCCTGGTCGCCGGCCGAGGTGAGCAGCGTGTCCGCGAGCCGCTGCACGACTGGTCCTGCCTGGCCCTGGCGGGCCGCGACCGCGCCGGACAGATCGGCCGGCCGGCGGACGCAGCCGGAGTCGGTCTGCCCAGCGGTGACCGGCGGCTGTGGCGTCAGGTCGAGCGGAGATGCCACATAGCGCACCTCGGGCATCGCGCAGACCCGGTTCACCAGCGAGGCAAGCTGCCGCTCGGTGCCGAGCACCGTGCCAGACCGTGGCCTGACCCACAGGACCGGGCCGAGGAATCCCGCGAACTGATGCTCGTAGGTGGATTGGGCGACTACCGCGGGATGACTGTCAGGTAGCTCTTCATTGACCTTCTGGTCGATCGACAGCCCGGATGCGCCGACAATTCCCAGGGCTGTGGTGCCCAGCACGAAGCCGAGGACGACTGTGCCGGGGCGGCGTTGCAGCAATCCGTCGGCGCGGTGCAGCATTGCGACCGTCCAGGACGTGGTGTGTTGGCGGAACTCCTGCGGCGGAGTGTTGCGGTAGAATACGTGAATAAGCGACGGCACGGTCAGCCAGTTGGCGACGTAGACGATCATTACGCCAAGTGCCGTGGACAGCCCGAACGACGAGATCGCCTTCATGTCCGCCGTGAGAAGCGCGCCGAATCCCACCATGGTCGCCAGGCCGGTCATGAATGCAGGCCAGGCCAGGATCGTGAATGCTTCGCGGTTTGCCGTGGTGTGATCCCGTCCCGCCTCGCGCCGCCGGCGGTACTCCTGCTGGTGGTGCAGGGCCTCCGCGATGCCGACGATCAGGACCAGGGTCAGGACCTGGCTGTTGACGATGGAGAAGGGTTGCCCGAGCAGCGTCATGACACCGAGGACCAGCGGTACCGACAGGGTGACGCCGGCAAGGCACGTCACGACGTCTCGGAGCCGGCGGAAATAGACGAACAGGATCACCAGCATCACCGCGAGCAGAACCGCGATGCTGCGCAGCACGCTGAACAGCACTTCGTGGGCGTAGACCTGTTCGACCTCGGGATAGCCGGTGATGCGGGTCGTGATACCGGTCTGCCGCGACCAGTCGTGCACCGTGGCGCGGAACTGTTTCACCGCGGCACGCCAGTGGGAGAAGTCGCTGTTGGCGATGTCGAGCGCGACGGTGACCGCGACCTGCCGGTTGTCGTCGCCGAAGATGATCCGCCGGGCTGACGGTGAATGCAGCACCGGCTCGATGACCGCTCGCTGCTCAGCAGGTGTGTGCGCATTGCTCAGGTCGGCGGCGACGCCGGCCGGATGCAGTCGGCCCGAGGCGTCGAAGAACGGGAACGTCAACGGCTCCCGCACCGTGACGAAGTGCGGCAGGTTGCGCAATCGGTCCGCAAGTTCGTGGGTCCGGGCCAGCGTGCCCGGGTCCCCGGTATCACCGACGTCCGCGATCGCGACAAGGTCGTTGAATCCCAGGTCGCCGAAATCCTTCTCAAACGCCGCTGTCTGTGCCAACTGCTGCTGATTGCCGGTGAATACCGGACGGAACGACATGTCCATCCGCATGTTGAGTGTGCCGACTGCGCCGGCGAGGACGCCGAGGACGAGGCAGACCAGAACGAGCGGGCGCCGCCGCGCCAACGTGTCGTAGATACGACCGGCACGTACGCCACCCGGGATTCCTGTCGCTGACACCCACTCGCTCCCTCAGGCCCTGTCCGGTGGATATTGGTCGATGCGATCGAAGATCCATTTGGCCGGCTTCAGTCGTTCGGCCCGGCGGTGCCCGGGCGGATTGCCGCCCGGGCCTCGGCGTGGCTCATCCCCAACTGGTTCATACCGATGCGAGCGCAGTCGTCGTAGCGGCCGAGAATAATACTGTGCCGGCCCGGGCGCCCCGGAACGGCGCAGGTTTCGCCGGTATCCTCCGCACCGATCAGACGGAATATCTTCAGCATCTTCGGGAGGCAGTAGGCGATGTAACGCCGGTGGTGGGTGTACTCCAGCAGCCACATCGAGCCTAAGGCAAGCACCATGAGCGAATAGCGCACGGACTGGGGCGAGCGTGCCGCGGCCATCCGGCCGACCTCGGAGTCCGAACCCCAGTCGGGCAGGTTCGGCGAGACCCCGAGTATGTCCGAACTGTCGGACGGATACGGTTGTGAACGTGCGGTGGCAACGGGGGCGCCGTCGCGCAGCAGGAGCATGACATAGCTGTTCGCGTCGCGGTGGTGTTCCAGACCATCGCTGAACATGACGCTGCGTCGATCGCGGAAGACCTCGTTCCGAAAATTGCGGGCGAGTTGCAGCTCGCTGTCGGAGCTGGCGCGGATCAGCAGAATACCATCCGTCTGTGATGTCTGTGATGTCTGTGATGTCTGTGATCTGGATGAATCAGTGAGCACGGCTGGACTCCCGCGGCGATGCGTTGCTGCGACGGCGTGTCCATTCCGCGTAGGACTGCTCCATCAGGGACGTGGTCAGCCAGAGTGTGGTGACCGCGACGCGATGTACTGCATCAGCCTGCTCGCGGGAGGTCACCGCATGGCGGATCGCGTGCTGTACCTCGGCCGCATGCCTGGAGTCGATCTCCGAGTGCGCCACGAAGAAGGCCATGTCGCGGTCGCTCAGGCCGAGCGATTCCCGGGCCTTCACCAGCACCGGGCTGATGTGGTCGTACACCGTCTCGGCCCAGTAGGAGTAGCCCAGGCGGGAAACCGGACTTTCGCGCAGAACGACACCGTAGAGATACTGGATGAGTGCGTCGGTCGCCGGCAGCGGCGCTTCGTCGACGGGTTCGTCCGGGCCGATCAGGCCGACCGCGCGCAGATCGTGCAGGACCAGCTTCTCGTGGCCGAGTTCCTCCCTGGCATGGCTGTAGACGAAGCGCAGCAGACCGATCTGTTCCGGCTCGGCGCGAAGGGCCGCGACCGCCTGGTTGATCGAATTATGTCGGGTGTAGTGGTAGATCTGGATCATTATGATTCGGTACAGCTCACGGTCGAATCCGTGCGCCGTGACGTGCTGCCAGAACGCACTGTCTCGGGCCTGTGCCCACAGGTCGCTGATCGAGGTGTCCAGGCGTGCGAAAAGTTCGTCGTGTATCGCATTCGGGACGACCTCTTCGGGGGTGGCCACTGCGTCAAGGATGTCCTGGATCATTACTACCCCCATATAGGCGGATGAATGAAATCAACATGAATCTACAATGGCTACCCGGAATATTGCACCTCTGATCGTGTGTCAAAAACCCGACAGATCGATCATGTAAGAAATCTACGACAGAATCGATGTTCGAAGGGAACCTACGGGTTTCCCGGTTCTCCGTCCACCCGCACCGCCGTGCATGTTCGGCACGATTCAGAGCGCCCGACAAGAGGAGAGTGGATCAAGGTGCGTGCCCAAGCCCCGCGACGCCGCGCCCAGGCCGAAAGTGGCCCTGCCTGCCCCCGGACCCGGACCGGGGCCGGGGCCGGGGCCGGAGCCGGAGCCGTCACAGGATGGAAAGATCCTCCGAATCTCGCTCATATCAGGCTTTGACCCGGTTCACACGTCGGCCGGCTCTCCTTGGCGTCAGACGCGGTCCAAGGGATGGATCCGCTCGCCCGGTTGGGGGTACGTCACATGCGTAGACCGAGAGTGACAGATCGCTCGGTGGACGATCGCTTGATGGCAGGACCGAGGAGATTTCGGGCGCTGTCGTTGGCGGCACTGTCCGTACTTGTACCGCTTGCGGGTGTCGCACTCGCGCTTCCCGCACGTGCGGCACCGTCCGGACCGCCCAGGACGCCTGACTGCGCCTGGCGGGTGGAAGCCTCGCCGCAGACGGTCAACGCGGGTCTGCTGGACAGCGACGCCGTGTACTGGGTCATGCCGTTCGCTGTCCAGAAGGATCTCAACATCGTGTTGTCGGGTACGTACGCGGATGCGCGTTACACATCCCTGACGGTGTACGACAGCAGCTTCGCGCCCTTCACCACGTCCAATGGTGTCAGTTCGGAACTGACTGACTACCACATCGCGCCGGACGCGGGCAGTCTCAACCCGTGGCAGGTACCGGCCCCCCCGGGTGGTCACTTCACTGTTACTCTCCGTCCCGACGCAGCCCCGGGGCAGACCAACGTCCTCCCTCTTGCCCCTGAGGGCACCCCGGCGGGCCGGGCCGGGTATCTCATCTACCGGGTCTACCTGCCCACGGGTGGCGACCAGGCGGTGTCGCTTCCCGGTGTGGCCTTCGAGCAGGACGGCACCACGGTGAACGTCCCGCTCTGCGCGCCCGGCTCGCAAGTCGGTGCCACGCCCGACATGGTGGCCGGCATGTCGGCGGCTGCCACGACGAGCGGAGATCTGCAGTTCGCCCGCGGGACGTCGAGCAACGGCTCATTGTTCCCCAACCCTGACAATGCCTATCTGGAAGCCTCGGTGACGCCGCCCGGCGGCGACAACGTGGTCGTTGTCCGGGCCAAGGCACCTACCACGCCTGGTGGCGAACATCCGGCGCCATGGCCGTCGGCGGCGAACCTGCGCTACTGGTCCCTGTGCGCGGACCTCCCGACACCGCCGCTGCCCGTGGTTGTGAACACGCTGCCCGACGGCACCGTTGACTACGGTTGCCGGGCGGACGAGGCCACGGCGCTCGACTCGACCGGCTACTACACGTTCGTCGTGGGTACCGAGGCGCAGCGGGCCGCAGTCGACGGCATTCCCGGAGCGACGTTCGTACCCTTTTCCACGGACAATCCGACGACGCCGCACGTGCTGTTGGTGCGCAACCTTCTCGGTAATTTCCCGTATGCCGTCCAGAATGTTCCGCCTGACAACAACCCGGCATCGGCCGCGGCGGTCATGGGGAGCTACTACCCACAGGCCGCGGTCTGCCCGCTGTCGACTCTTCAGGCTGGCGGTCCGGCGGCCTGCCTTTCGTAATTGACACTGCCGAGTTCTCCCGTGGGTGGACCGGGCGATTCCGGTTCACTCACCGGGAGGAAGAGCCGGACGGTGGTCCCGATGCCGGGAGCGGAATGTACGTCAGCGGTGCCACCGTGCGCCGCCGCGACGGCCGCGACGATGGACATGCCCAGACCGCTGCCACCATGGATCCGATCGCGACTCCCCGATGCCCGCCAGAAGCGGTCGAATATCCGTTCAGCCGATTCCTGGGGCATACCCGGTCCGAAGTCACGGATCTCGAGGTGGACGCGGGTGCTGTCACGGCCAAGCCTCGCCTCGACCCGGGCTGTCACCGGCGTATGGACCCGCACGTTCGACAGGAGGTTCCCCACCACCTGGCGCAGGGCGTCCGCGTCCCCGACCACCATGCACCGGTCCGGACAGGTCAATGCGATGGGACGGTCCGGCTCCACCGCGGTTGCATCGGCGACCGCATCCCGCAGCACGGCGGACAGGTCCACGTTCGAGCGGTCCAGCGGCCGGTGCTCGTCGAGGTGGGCCAGATAGAGCATGTCGTCGACCAGCGCGCTCATCCGGGCGCTCTCCTCCTGGACGCGCCGCAGCGCATCGTCCACACCCGTCGGTGGGACGACGCCCTGGCGCATCAGGTCGACATAACCGCGGATGGAGGTCAGCGGAGTCCGCAGCTCGTGGGAGGCATCGGCGACGAACCGTTGCAGCCGTTCCTGTGAGCGGACCCGCTCCTCGAACGCCGACTGGATCTGACCGAGCATGATGTTGAGCGCGGCGGCGAGCCGGCCGACCTCGCTGCGCACCGGCGAGTCGGGCACGCGGCGAGACAGGTCCCCGCCGGCGATTGCCGCGGCGGTCTCCGCGACGTCCCGCAACGGCCGTAGGCCACGACCGAGAAGCAGCCACGCCGAGATACCCGCGCCGACAAGGACAGCGAGGCTGGCGATGAGCTCTATCCCCGCCAGCCGGGCGACGGTCGTGGTTACCGGGCGCAGTGGGACGGCGACCAGGTCGGTCCCGCCATCGGCGGGTAGCACCCCGACGACGGCGCGGAAGCGTCTGCCGCCGTCGACGATGTTGAACGGCGCTCCGGAGGCGATCCGGGCGTCGATGTCCGTGACGGCGTCGAGGAGTGGACGCGATGGCGTGGGACCACTACCGCTTCCGGTGACGACCCGGACCGAACCGTCGCGCAGGCGGAGTTCCACCACGTAGTCGGTCGGGGCGATCACGCGTTGCAGGCTTTCGGCGCCGATCACCGGTGTCATTCGGGCCAGCAATCCACTACGTGCTGTCACGAGATTCTGGGCGCCGCGCAGCTGGTCGTCCGTCTGCTGGAAAAGATAGGTACGCAGCGCGAAGATGCTGATGGCGGCGGTGGCGGACAACCCCACCGTGAGCAGGGCCAGCAGGCCGAACATCAGCCGGGTCCGCAGCGCGACCCCCGGACGTGGGTTACTGGACATCCGAGCACTCTCCACGGATCGATGCCGCCCTTGGTAGCCGCCCTTGGTAGCAGCCCTTCGTACCCGTCCCCGCCGGGAGCGGGCCTGGAGGCGCAGCTCACATCGCAGTCGGGATGCCGGCAGCATAGTTGTCGGTTCAATTAAGCAGCTGGGCCTACGGGCGCGCGACGATCGTCAGATCGCGCGCCCGTAGGCCGCAGTCCCCGGAGCGCCCAGGGCAACCACCCGACTATCAGGAGTCCCGACGTCCATGACCATCACCGATATCGCTACCGGCGAAGACGCCCTGCTGCTGGACGCCGCCGCCGCGGATCTGTTGTTCCACACGGCCCGGACTGCGAACACGTTCAGTGATGAACCGGTGTCCGACGAGCAGGTCCGTGCCATCTATGAGCTGATCAAATGGGCGCCGACCAGTATGAACGCGCAGCCGCTGCGGATCATCCTGGTCCGTTCGCCCGAGGCTCGGGAACGGCTGGTACAGCATCTCAGCCCGGGTAACCAGGCGAAGACGCAGTCTGCGCCGCTCGTGGCCATCGTGGCCGCGGACGTCGACTTCCACGAGAACCTCCCGCAGGTCTTCCCCCATCTGCCGAACGCCAAGGACTTCTTCACCGAACCGGTCGCTCGCGAGCAGACGGCCCGCTTCAACGCCGGCCTGCAGATCGGCTACCTCATTCTGGGCATCCGCGCCGCTGGGCTCGCGGCTGGCCCGATGACGGGCCTGGACGCCACCGCCGTCGACAAGGAGTTCTTTGCCCACCAGCCGTTGCGGACGCTCGCAGTCATCAACATCGGCAGGCCCGGGGAGAATCCGTGGTTCGACCGCAGCCCACGGCTGGACTACGAGCAGGTAGTCTCCGCCCTCTGAAACAATCTTGAAACGGGCTCCGACGTCAGCTCCCTGGAGAGCCGCCGACGGTCGGCCACCTTTGCCCGACGGTGGCCGACCATCGATTCATGACCAGCTGACTACCACATCTCGTGATGGACTGCCTGAGGCAGAGCGCGCCGGTAGGCCCAGTTGTGCCGTTCCAGGTCGGGGACGGTCTCATGATGTGTGACTGGCCCCAGACACAACCACGCGACCGGCCGGACTTCGTCGGGAATCCCGAGCATGTTCCGAACGGCCTGTTCACGATAGAAGGACACCCAGCCGACGCCGAGGCCTTCGGCGGTCGCTGCCAGCCACAGGTTCTCGATGGCCAGACATACGGAATACAGCCCGGCATCCGCGATGGAGTGTCGTCCCAGGACGGCTGGTGCGCCGCGTAGCGGGTCGTATGTCACCACGACGGCCAGCGTGGACTCCAGTACGCCGTCGATCTTGATCCGGCTGAAACGGGTGGCTTGGTCCGCGGTCAGCGTCGCGGCGAAGATCGCCTGTTCATGCCTGACATGATCATGAAAGGTTTTCCGGGTTCGGATGTTTTCGACCAGGATGAAGTCCCATGGCTGACTCAGGCCGACGCTCGGGGCGGCATGGGCCGCCGCAAGCACACGGTCCAGGACATCGGCCGCGATCGGCGCTCCGGTGAACTGGGCACGCACGTCACGGCGTTTTTTGATCACATCGTAGATGTCTACGGACATGGCGAGGCTCCCGCGCTCCGACCACCCGACCATCGGCGGGTGGCACACATGCGAGGCCGGTCTTCGGACTCTCGGATCAACGCCTGGCCGCCCGGCCTTCCCAGGCCAGGTGGCCCAGTGGCTGCGCCTGCGCGCGTGGACGGTGACTCCCCGATGACCGCGGCGGGCCCGTGCCGGACTCTCACCGGCTTCCCGATTCTCCCCGGTCTCCCAGGGCACCTCGCGAAGGATGCCGCCACGATCATCCCACACGCGAAGCTCGGTCTGACCGCGGAACGCCCGAAGTCATCGGGCGACGGGGCTGGGAGGGCGGCGTGGTGGGCCAGTGGTGACGATCAATGTTCGCGCTCGGACACCAACCCGGCCTGGAAAGCCAGCTCGACGAGCTTCATTCGCTTCTGGTTCTGCGGCAGTTCTTCCACGCCGAACTTGCGAAACAACGTCCGTAGGTGGGTCTTGACCGCCTCGACACTGAAGAACAACTCGTCGGCGATCTGCCGATTTGTTGCGGGGGTCGTGTACGGGGTTCGCTCCTGGTACGGGCGACACAGGGATTCCAGTACCAGCAGCTGGGTCGACGACAGGGAACGCAGGGTCACGATATTGTTCACGTCTTGGGTCTCTATCGCGCCACGGCCGGCGGATGTGCGGCCGAAGCGGTTGTCACGATAAGTCAGCGAGGTCGAACCGACGAGAATAACGTCGCCGTCCCCGAGCCGTCGCCGTCCGACGAGCCGTTCCCCGTTCACAAAGGTGCCGTTACGGGACAACCCTCCGTCGATCAGTATCCAGTTGGTTCCGATCTGTTGGAACTGTGCATGCAGGCGTGAGACCTTGCTGTCCCACGCCAGCCTGACGTCGCTACCGGGACCGCGACCGACCGTCACACCCACGGCCGCGGTCAGGTTCACCACCTGCTGCTTCCCGGTGCCGTCGCGGTAGAACAGGAAGATGTCTGCAGAAGAGTCACCATCCACGTCTCACACATCCAACGTGGCGCGCCGGCCGAATCCGCGAGGATCTGCGATGAGCCGATCAGGCATGACGCCGGACTCCTTTCTTTACGAGTTTCATTCGTCGGGTGTATGGTACCGCGGCACATGGGTCGGCGATGCGATGTGGCGAAGTTTATTCCTTCTGTTTGTACTCGCCATGATATTTCGACCAATATGCCATGCGTTATGAAAGATACATATAAATGCCGCACGTCAGCTGCCCGGATGAGATGCTACATATCCGGGTTTTCGTCGCCTTGCCGTCCACGCGAAATGGATTGAAAGCGCCCGTCGTGCCACAGCAACGGTCGACCGTGGCCCCGGTAGAGCCCGATGACGGAACCGACGAGGATGGTGTGATCACCACCAGAATGCAGGGCGTGCACCGTGCAGGTGGTCCACGCGAGCGCGTCGTCGAGTACGGGCACCTCGTGGACGATCTCGTGGGAGACGTCGGCGAATCGGTCTGCCGGCGGCCGGGAGGCGAAGCCGGTGGCCAGCTCGACGCCGCTCGCGTCGAGCACGTTGACGGAGAACCGACCGGCCTGGCAGATCTCCGCCAGGGTGGCTGACCGGTTGCCGACGCAGGCGAGCACGAGCAGCGGATCCAGGGAGAGCGAGGTGACCGCACTCGCGGTCATGCCGGTGGGGCCGGCCGGTGTCACCGTGGCGAGCACGGTGACACCGGAGGCGAGCTGGGCGAAAACCGAACGGAACAGCTGCCGGGCCTGCTCAGGGCTGGTCGGCAGGTCGCCCGCGGCCAGCGGACGGGGCTCGGGGACGGTAATCGTCGTCATCGCACCGCTCCCCTTTCAGTGGAAAGCGTGGCGTCGTCGTCGTGGATGTCGCCGTCGGCAGGAAAAACCACGTGGTCGCCGAACAGGCCGCGCAGGATCCGCTGCATGTTGTCGCGCAAGGTGCGTTCGGCGATCGGGTCGATGATCGCGGCGAGGCTGGGCATGCCGAGGTCGAAGTGCGCTGTGAAGGTGAGGGCGGCGTCCGGGCCGGCCTGGTAGGCCTGCCAGGTGCCGTGGAAGGTGTCGAAGTCTCCGTCTGTCTGGCTGAAGCTGATCGTGTGAGCAACGGAATCGATGTGATCGCGTTCTGACCAGCAGAGCAGACCGTTGCGGAAGACGACCGACCAGTCGGAGTCGACGGTTCCATCGTCGTGATCGGTGATTGTGACCTCACGAACGGCATCGGTGTATTCGGGATAGCGGCCGAAATCGCTGACGCGGGCGAAAACGGCGTCCACCCGGGCGGCGGGTACCAGGGTTTCGAGGGTGACGGTGCGCATCTCAGGCGCTCCTTTCCAGGGTTGAGGTGCGCGGGTGGCCTTCGCTCAACGCCCGGGCGGCGCCGGCGACCGCGGCGAGCACCAGGTCTGCGTCGGCCGCGGTGAGCACCGCAGGTGGGGTGAGCCGGATGACGTTGTGGGCGTTGAGAGAGTGGTTCACGATCACTCCACGCTCGATCATTTCGAGGACGAGCTCGCCGGCGAGCTCGGCATCGGCCAGCTCGATGCCGATCAGCAGGCCCGCACCCCGGACGTCGACCACGAGGTCCGGGCAGGTGCCGCACAGGATGTCCCGGATACCGGCAAGCAGCTGTTCGCCGAGCACTCGGGCCCGTCCGACCAGCCCTTCGTCCCGGATGGTGGTCACGGCGGCCGCGGCAGCGGCCATGGCAACCGGAGCTCCCGCGAAGGTGGATGTGTGCAGGAACGGGTCGCGGTTGAACGGCGCGTACGTGGCGGCGGTCGCGACCATGGCGGCGACCGGGATGACCCCGCCGGAGAGGTTCTTGCCGACCAACAGTATGTCGGGGATGACGTCTTCGGCATCCGCTCCCCACCAGCGTCCCAGCCGGCCCAACCCGGTCTGGATCTCGTCGACCACCAGCAGCGTGCCGTGGTCGCGACAGAGCGTGGCGACGTCACGCAGGTAACCGGCGGGCGGGAGGACCACGCCGCCTTCGCCCTGCACCGGCTCGACGACCACGCAGCAGTTCGGAACCTCGTCCAGGACCGCGGCCAGCGCCGCGGAGTCACCGAACGGTACGTGCCGCACTCCTGGCAGCAACGGCCGGAACGGCGCCTGGTAGAACTCGCGTGCGGTCAGCGACAGGGCACCCATCGTCTTGCCGTGGTACCCGCCGATCGTGGAGACCAGGCTGGTACGCCCATTGGCCCGGGCAAGCTTGATGGCCGCTTCGGTGGCCTCGGCACCCGACGTCACGAAGTGCACGTAGTCCAGACCGGGCGGGGTGATCTGGGCGAGGGTCTCGGCGGCGTGTGCGGCGACGGGTTCGAGCAGCAGGCGGGTCGCCATCGGGTGTCGCTGGATCTGGTCGACCACAGCCCGTATCACTGCCGGATGGCGGTGTCCGAGCAGAAAGACCCCGTAGCCGCCGCAGTCGAGGTACTCGTTTCCGGTGGCATCCCAGACCCTGGCACCGTCGGACGCGACCTCCACCAACCCGCCGGTCAGACCCGCCAGCCGGGCCCGACCACGGCTGACGTGCCGGCGATAAGTGGTCGCGACCTCGGCCGCGCCGGTCGGGTAGTACGTGGACTCGTTCCTCCCGGTCGTACCGTTCGTACCGTTCATGCCGCAACCTCCGTCAGCTCGGCCGCGCGCTCGTCGATCAGACCCTTGGCCAACGCCAGATATCGCACCGACGCGGCGAACGAGCTTTCCAGCGCGTGCGGCGTGGGTGCCTGGGTACCGGGGATGGCACCGAGGCTGGTGGGGAACGGGGGTGCCCCGGAGAACAGTGCGGTCATGGCAAGAAGGTCATCGAAGCGGCGCCTGGCCGTCGGGGGCAGCGGGTCGATGAACACCGGCCGGATCAGCCGTTCGACCATGTCCGGAACGACCAGGCGTGGCGCGGTCACGGCGATACCCAGCCGCTGCGCGGTGGCCAGACAGAAACCGAGCATGCTCTGGGCGGTCAGCGCCTGCGGCCCGGCGCTCAGCCAGTACACCCCGTCGGGAATCCCGGCACGGACCAGCGCGGTCAGCGCGCGGGCGACGACGTCCTGGGGGATGAAGTCGATCCGCGAGGACGGTTCCAGCGGCACCAGCGGAAGCTGGTTCTTCAACACCGCACTCGCGATCATGTGCAGTCCCTGGAGACGGACGATGCGCCCGGTGACCGAGTCGCCGATCACCACCGACGGTCGGATGATGGCGGCGGGAACGCCGCTGGCACCCACCAGAGCTTCGGCGGCCCGCTTGGAGTCCAGGTAGTCCTCGGGACGCGCGATGGCCTCCCGTAGATCGCTGCCGGTCGCGCTGCGGGTCAGCTCGGCGCGCGCGACGAAGGCGGTGGAGACGTAGAGCAGCCGTGCCTCGCTGTCAGCGGTGAAGTCACAGATCCGCCCGGTTCCGGCTACGTTGAGCTCCTGGGTGGTCTGAGCTCCCGCGGCGAAGTCGGTGACCGCGGCAGCGTGGATCACGAAATCGACCTGCTCGCACAGTGTCCTGTAGGTCATCTGGTCGAGTCCGAGCCGAGGTCGGGCGATGTCGCCGTGGACCTGCTCGGACTCGACCCGGGCACGGCGGGTCAGGCTGATCACTCTGAAATGACGCCCGAGCATCGGCAACAGCGCGCTGCCCACCACGCCGGTGGCTCCGGTGAGCAGAATCGTGGGACGAGCGGACATCGTTCTCCCCTCATAAGCACTGGTGACGCGGCACCAGTGACGTGAGCCGGTTCGGATGTGAGCCGGTTCGGATGTGAGCCGGTTCGGGTCAGCCGACACGCAGTGGCTGCCCGGCGAAGTAGTCGCACAGCGGGTCCGACATCCGGGCTCGGGACGGTGGGTGGAATGCCAGCGCCGCGGTACAGGAGGCCAGGTAGGCCACATCGGGAGAGCTGATGTAGGCCATGCCGCCCAGCGCTTCGACGCTGCGGCGCACCGCGCGGGCAATCGCGTCCTGAACGGCGAATCGGCACACCAGCGCCGCCGCGAAGGCGGCTTCACCGGCCAGACCGAGTGTCATTGCGCGGGCCACGCCCTCCACGCAGCCCATCGCGGCTTCCAGCTCTACCGCGATACCGGCACGTTCGGACGCTGCGGTGCGGCCGGCGGCCAGCACCCGCTCGGCAAGTGCGCTGGCCATCCCCAGATAAGAGGCCGCCATGAGCAGCTCGAACCACAGGAACCCGGCGGTCTGCAGGTCGTCGGGGGTGTCATCGGGTCCGATCTCGGTGCGAACCAGCAGATCGGCGGGCACCGCCACCTCGTCCAGAGCAACCTCGTCGGACTCGGCGGCCGCCAGGACCGGCGACTTCCAGAACGGCCGCACCGACATGCCGGGGGTGTCGGCTGGAACGAGAGCCACGGCCAGCTGGGTACCCTCACCGTCCGTTCGGGGCACGGACACCGAGGCGGTGAGCAGGTCCATGGACCGGGCCAGGCTGCACGGCTTCTTCGCCCCGGAGATCACCACGCCGTCCTCGGTGGGCCGGGCGGTCATGCCGGGGGAGAGGATGGCCTGGCCGGGGCGGCCTTCGGCGAAACCGGAGGCCACCAGCAGCCCATCGCGGGCGATGCCCTCCAGCAGCATCCACTCGAAGCCGGTGCTGACCCGGCTTGTCGCCACCAGGCTCGCGATCGAGAAATGGTGCATCGTCGTCGCAACAGCCAGCGACGGCGAGCGCGAACCGAGCGCGCGCTGCACGCGGACCGCCTGGAGCACGTCGGCACCGATGCCGGCGTGTTCCCTCGGCACGAGCAGCGCCGGCCCGTGGTGAGCCCGAAACGTCTTCAGCGCCGGGCTACCCTGTTCTTCCAGACTGGTCAGGTCGTAGCCGCGCAACGCGGCATCCAGACCCGGTAGCAGCTGCTCCAGCGTCCGACGTTCCTCGGTCAGGAACCGCATTATCGTGTCTTCCTCTCGATGGTGTCCGCTACGGCTGAAAATCGATGTCGGACCGGCGTGCCAGCCGGTACACCAATCAGGTTCGGCTCTGTCCCCGGCCCCGTTCCAGGCATCTCAGGGCTGGCCGGAACGGCCCACAGGGTGTGGGAAAACAACACCTTGGTAGTGGCGGGTGTGCGCGCCGTGGAGCGGCTTTACCGAGGCCCACCAAGGTGGGGTTTCCCGCACCCTTGAGCGGGCGGGGTGCACACCTGAGATGTATGGCGTGGGTCGAGATCGTGGCCCAGGCTTGAGGGAATCCGGTTCGCGGTCGCCGGTTCGCGGCCGCCGGTTCCGGTATGGACGGGAGCCACCTCGTCCTCGATATCGGATTGAGCGTCCAGATAAACAGGAAGGGAATGGAGCAAATGGCGAGAAACAGCGGGGAGACGGCCACCCTGAGAGTGAGTACCCAAAGTAACGAGACCAGCGTGCGGGCTGGTCGGACGTGCGTGGTCGGACGTGGCCCGGAATCTGACATCGTCATGGCCGATGTGCAGGTTTCACGAAGCCACCTGGTGATCGAGCCGGCCCGCAATGGATGGTCGGTGCGGGATGTCAGTTCGAACGGGACCTGGGCGAACGGCGAAAAAGTGGCTACCAGGATGGTCCGTGGCCGAACCAGCTTCCGGCTCGGCGCACCCACCGGCCCAGAGGTGGTGGTCGACGCCCAGGCCCCGTCCGCGGGGATGCCCACGGCCGAGCTGGCGACGCTGCTGCACGACAGCCCCGAGCGTGTACCCGGGCCCGGTGGGTCCGCAACGTCAGGTGGGTCCGGAATTCCCGGGGCGAGGACTCCGGGCTTGCGAAAAGCCATGATCGAATCGCCGTCGGCGGCCGAGGCGAAGAATGCACCGGGCCGGGCCGAGCTCGAGTACGAGCGCCACAACGTCCACCAGTTGTTCTACGGCACAACGTCGATCGGACGCAGCGCGGACAACGACATCACCGTGGCCGACCTGCTCGTCTCCCGACGCCACGCTGAACTGCACGTCGGCGACGCCGGGATCGAGATCGTCGATGTCGGGTCGGCCAACGGCACGTTCCTCAATGGACGGAGGGTGACTCAGGAATCCCTGAAAGAAAGTGATGTGGTCGCGGTCGGACACCACCTGTTCCAACTGCGAGGCAACACGCTGGTAGAGGCCGTCGACAAAGGGGATGCCACCTTCGAGGCTCAGGGACTGTCGGTGTCGGTCGGCGGCAAGCAGCTGCTGCATGATGTCAGTTTCCGGTTGCCGGCGCGCAGCCTGCTTGCTGTGATCGGCCCGAGTGGTGCGGGAAAGTCGACCCTGTTGGGCGCCATCACCGGGTTTCGTCCCGCGGACACCGGTTGTGTCCGCTATGCCGGCCGTGACGTCTACGCCGAGTACGACGAGCTGCGCCGCCGGATCGGCTACGTGCCCCAGGAAGATCTGCTGCATTCCGCCCTGACCGTGCGCAAGGCCCTGGAATACGGGGCCGAACTACGCTTCCCGCCGGACGTCAGCGCCGATGAGCGGCGGACGCGCATCGATGAGGTGCTGGCCGAGCTTGGGCTGACAGCGCATGCGAACACACAGGTCAGCCGGTTGTCGGGCGGCCAGCGCAAGCGGACCAGCGTGGCGATGGAGCTGCTGACCAGGCCATCGCTGCTGTACTTGGACGAGCCGACGTCCGGTCTCGACGCGGGACTCGACAAGTCGGTCATGATGTCACTGCGTACGCTCGCGGACGGCGGGCGCACCGTGGCCGTGGTGACGCACAGTGTGGCCCACCTCGACTCGTGTGACTACGTCATGGTCCTTGCCCCTGGCGGGCATGTCGCGTACTTCGGCCCGCCGCGCGGCGCCCTTCCGTACTTCGGCAAGCCCGACTTCTCCGATGTGTTCCTCGAGTTGGAGGCGAGCTCGGGTGCGGATGCCGGGGCCCGCTTCCGTGCATCCAACCTCTACGTCGCCACCTCCGTGACCGCACCGTCCGCCCGGCCAGCACCCGCGGAACTTGCGAGCCTGCGACAGCAGTCGGTGTTCGCGCAGCTGTCAACGCTGTTTCGCCGCGCGCTGTCGGTGACCACATCCGACCGCTCCTACCTGCGACTCATCATCGCCTTCCCGGTCCTGCTCGGTCTGGTACCGCGGGGTGTCCGCGCCCGTCACGATCTGGGTGTGGTACCCGGCCAGTCGAACCTGGACGCACCCACGGTGTTGCTGGTGCTCGTCGTCTGCGCCTGCCTGATGGGGGCGGCCAACGCCGTTCACGAGATCGTCAAGGAGCGGGCGATCTACCGTCGGGAACAGACGATCGGCCTGTCGACGACGGCCTACCTGAGTTCGAAGATTGCCATCCTGGCGCTGATCACCGGCGTCCAGTCGGTGATCCTGACGTTGATCGCCCTGCTCGGCCGGGCTCCGGCGCATGGAGCCGTCATCGATTCGCCCTGGCCGGAGGTGCTACTCGCGGTCGCGGTGGCTGCGCTCGGTTCGGCAATGCTGGGTCTGGTGATCTCTGCGCTGGTGGACAAGGCGGAGAAGGCGATGCCGCTGCTCGTGCTGATCACCATGACCCAGCTGGTGCTCTGTGGCGGCATGGTGCCCGTCGTCGGCCGCCCCGGGTTGGAACAGGCGAGCTGGCTGGCCCCTGCACGCTGGGGTTTTGCGGCACTGGCGTCGACCACGGATCTCAACGTGGTGTCGCGGAACGTCGTCGACGGCGATTCACGCTGGAATCACGCCGCGGCAACCTATGCCGGCAACCTGATGTTCGGACTTGTGGTCGCGGCCGGGGCGGTCGTGCTCTGCGCCTACATCCTCAGGCGTACCGAAACGCGCCTGCTGCGCCGCGCCGCGAGGAGGAGCGGCCGACTGCGAAAGAGTCGCTGACAATCAGGATTTATCCGGATGAACATTAGATTCCATATTAGGAGAAAACATGTCTAAAAATCTTGATGGCACGGTCGTCGCTATCACCGGGGGCAGCCGCGGCATCGGTCTGGCCACCGCCGAGGCCTTCGTCGCTGCCGGCGCCACAGTTGCCATCGGCGCCCGCAACCTCGACCACGCCCGCGCTGCGGCCATCCGCATCGGCGCGACGGCCCACCCGCTGGACGTCACGGATCCGGCCAGCGTGCGCGAATTCTGGAAGGTGGTGGAGGCCGAGCATGCAGAGATCGACATCCTCGTCAACAATGCCGGCGAGATGTTGGTTGGCCGTTTCGAACACGAAGGCGAGGAAGCCACTCGCCACCAGCTCGGCGTCAACCTTCTGGGCAGCCTCAACGGCATGAAGGCCGCCATAGGACCGATGCGCGCCCGGGGCCGCGGCCACATCATCAACATGGTCTCCGCCGTCGGTCTGGTCGGCCTGCCCGGCTGCGCCACGTACTCGGCGGCCAAGCACGGCGTGGTCGGCCTGTCCGAGGCCGTCCGCGCCGAACTGCACGGCTCCGGCGTGGACCTGTCGATTATCCTTCCGATCCCGGCCCGCACCGAGCTCACCACCGGAGTGGGCAAGGGTCGCTTCGTCCCGCTACTGACCCCCGACGACATTGCGCGGTCCGTAGTAGGTGTTGCCCGCCGCCCCCGCTATCACGTCTTCGTCCCCGGGTGGACCAATCCGGTCACTCGCTCGCTGTTCCTGCTTCCGCAGAGCTGGCGTGACGCGATCGGTCGGCTGCTCAAGGCCGACCAGTTGCTACGCACCACCGACGCCGACGCCCGTCGCGACTACGAGGAGCGCGTCACCGCGCCCATCACGAACGGGGTCGACCTGTGAACGCAACGATGAGCAGCAAGGGCGCGATCCAGCGTGGTAACAGTCCGCCCGCATTCGCATCGCCGCTGCTGGACCACATCGCCCACGTCCACCCCATCACCACCGTGGTGATGTACGCCCCTGCCATCGTCGCCGGCGTCTGGTTCGCCCTGGGCCAGGCCGGTGGCTGGGCGTTGGCCGGTTGGGCATCGGCTGGCTATGTGGCCTGGACGCTGTCGGAGTACTGGGGCCACCGCATCGTGCTGCACTACGAGCCCGCGCAGGGATTCGGCGCCCGTCTGCATGGGCTCCTGCACGGCATGCACCATGAGTACCCGCAGGACGTGCGTTGCTCTATCCTCAGTCCCCTCCTGAGCATCCCCATGGTCGCAGGGGCCTTCTACCTGTCCTCGGGCCTGGGTGGCCTGCCGCCGACTGTCGGGGCCGGCTACGCCTTCGGTTATCTCACCTACGACCTGTTCCATCTCTACCTGCACCAGGCCAGGCCGAAGAACCGGCTGTTGCGCCGACTGCGCGAGCTGCACATGCGTCATCACTTCCGCGACGACACCCGTGGATTCGGCATCTCCGCCCCGTACTGGGACGAGGTGTTCGGTACCTCGATCACACGCCCGCACCGCACGCCCGCGAGCAGCACCGTTGGTGCCGGTGACCGCCCCACCTGAGGTGTCCGTCGGGCCGGCCCTGACCCCGCAGGCTCTGACCCCGCCGGCCCTTCCAGGCCCGCCCAAAGAGACGCGGGACACTTCCCGAGCCACAACCACCGGCAGGATGCCAATGAACTCCGCGACCCTTTTCATGCACACCCCGACCGTCCGCGAGACGGTACCAGCGCCTGATACGAGGGCATCCACAGCCGAATCGTCCCGCCCGCGGCACGCGTTCGGGCAGGACGCCGTAGCCGACGTGAAGGAGGCCGAGGAGTTCCTGGCTCTGCTTTACACCGAGCACCCTGACCAGCCGTGTCCGTTGGACGAACGTCGGCGTCAGGTCCGAGCCCAGATCGAACAGACGGGCACCTACTCTCACACCAGCGCCGAGTTGGTCTTCGGCGCTCGCGTGGCCTGGCGCAACTCCAGCCGCTGCATAGGGCGTCTGTACTGGCAGAGCCTGCGTGTGCTGGACAGGCGGGATGCCGGCACACCCGAGGAGATCCACCGGCACCTGTGCGAGCACTTGCGCCAGGCCAACAACGATGGCCGCATTCGTCCGGTGATCTCCATCTTCCCTCCTGACACCCTGATGTGTCCTGGACCGCGGGTATGGAACGAGCAGATCATCCGTTATGCCGGTTATCGGCGACGCGACGGCGGCATCGTCGGTGACCCCCGTTACGTCGACTTCACCGAGACCGTGTGCAGCCTCGGCTGGCAGGGCTCGGGCGGTCCTTTTGAGGTCCTGCCGCTTGTCATCGAAACCGCCGACGGCAGGCCACAACTGTTCGACGTGCCCCGTGACCTCGTGCTCGAGGTAGAGCTCGCCCATCCTGAATACTCCTGGTTCGCCGAACTCGGACTGCGCTGGCATGCCGTACCGGCCATCTCCAACATGCGTCTGCGCATCGGTGGTATCGACTACCCACTTGCGCCTTTCAATGGCTGGTACATGGGTACAGAAATCGGCGCGCGCAATCTCGTCGATACCGGCCGATACAATCTGCTGCCGGTCGTTGCCGAGCGTCTCGGGCTCGACACCGGCAGCGAAGAAACCCTGTGGCGTGACCGTGCGTTGGTCGAACTCAACGTCGCTGTCCTGCATTCCTTCGGTGTCGCCGGGGTGAAGGTCAGCAATCATCATACTGAATCCCGTCGTTTCCTTACCCACATTGCCAGGGAGGAGCGAGAGGGGCGGACTGTACCCGCCGACTGGAGCTGGATCGTTCCACCGGTTTCCGGCGGCATCACCCCTACCTTTCACCGCTACTATCACGAAGCCGATCAACGCCCCAACTTCTACCCGGGAACGCGGTCCGGCTCAAAATCTTCGCCTTCGCCCGACACCCGCTGGCCGACACCCGACGCCGCCGAATGCCCCTACGCTTCCAAAGAGCGAACCGAATAAGAGCGCCCGGCAAGCTGGGCGGGATGGTCTGCCTGCATCCCAACGCCGACCACTGAGGTGATGTCACCAGTCGCGAGTCTCCGGGACGGATCAGGAGCCACCAAGGTGTGGTTTCCCTACCCCTACAGGGCGTGGCGGGTGTCCCTGAGATATCTAGGCCGAGGCGCTTGCGTAATCCAACATCGTTGTATGGAACGGTCCAGATATCGAGCCTGCCGGTGCGGGATCGCTGCGTACCTGGTTGACGAGGGTACTCCGGAGCGCCCGGCAGGCCGGCGGACCGAAGGAACTCGGCGTGTGAGGACGGTTGACATGGCGCAGGAGATCACGGCTTCGGTGTTGAGCTTCACGGGCATCCCACCGCTGACCGTCGTGTACAGCGGGGGCGGTCCGTTCGGCATCGCCTATGGACTCGGGATCGCCCACGCCCTGATCGCCGCTGGCGTGCCCCTGCAGGAGGTGGACGCGCTCGGTACGTCATCCGGCGCATGGGTCGCGTCGTGTGTGGCCACCGGCGTGGGACGTGAGGTTCTGTGCGAGCTGCCACCGGTCCGGGTTCCGAACCCGATTCCGGGATGGATCCGGCGGACGGCTCGTAGCGTGTTCGGTGAGGCCCACGACGAACGGGTTCGGATCTCGGCGGTCGGGGTGCCCACGCTTCGCCGGCAGATATTGTCAGGGGGACGTTTCCCCCTGGCGGACCTGGTCGCAGCCTCCTCGAGCCTGCCCGGTCTGTTCCCACCCTCCCCGGTTGGCCATGGGCTGTACGTGGACGGCGCAGTCCGTTCACAGGCCTCCGTCGACCAGGCGCCAGCCGCACGCAACCTCCTGGTGATCGCGCCCGTCGCCGGTCCGGTGCTCGGCGCCGGCGGGCGGATCATCGAGCAACTGCTGACTCGGGAGATGCGTCGTTGGACGAAGGCAACCGGTGGCACGGTGCACCTGATCCGGCCTGACAGCGCGATCAGTCGGTTGGTCCGGCACCCGCTTGACCTGTTTGACCAACGCCGGGCACACGATGTGTACCCGATGGCGTTCGCGCAGGCGGCCCAGCTGCTCCAGACCCGGCCGGCGCTTGCTCGCCTGACACGACCGGTGGGCGTGCCGCTGGCGGCCTGAGCGGCTGGCCCGGACGGCGTCACCGAGGCGCTTTTACGAAGCACCTCCACCGGACGGCGTGCCGCCGTACGAGGAACCGCCACCGTACGAGGAACCGCCACCGGATGGTGTGCCGCTTGGTGACGGTTGCGTCGAGGGTGGGTTGGATGAGGAGGTGCCGCCCGATGGTGCGGCGCTTGGTGAGGGTTGCGTTGACGGCATGCCAGCTGACGGTGTGCCAGCTGAAGAACCCCCGCCGGATGGCGTTCCGCTTGGCGGTTCTGTTGACGGCGAACCACCCGATGACGGTGGGTTCGTGGTGGATGGTGGGGGTGTGTAAGGCTGGTCATTCCCGCCGTCTGTGCTCCCGGGACGCACGAACGGGCGGTTCGTCGACGGATCCACGAGCGTGAACGACACCACCGGGCCGGGCGATCCTTCGATGATCGTGACCATCGTCGGCGAGAATGCGGGCCACGCGGGACCGGCAAAGGTCGGATTCGAATGCGCGGAAGGTGCGGTCAGCGGGTTTCCGCAGTTGCATTTCGTGGCCGGTCTGCCGTATCTGTCCACTAGCACGGCTGTACCGGCCTGAAGTACCGAAGAGATGGCGACCGCGCGATTGCCGGCATAGCGATGGTTCGTCACGTACGTGTCAGTGCGCAGGATTACCGGCGTCAGTGTCCTGAGATGACTCGGCGCGTCCTGGGGCCTGACCCCGAGGACGCCGGACCACGCAGTCGCCCGATCAGGGTTGCGTCGAAGGAGCTCGGCCATCTTTCCGATGTCGCAACTGGGGTGGCTGGGGGTTCCGCCGTACAGCCCCGGGGTGTTCGCCGGGTAGGTATGTCCGACCGTCGGCGGTGGTTGGACGTCCGCCGTGTCCGTGCCGACAGGGGGCAGGAACGGGTTCGGCCCGGGTTCGAAGACCGGTTCTCGCGTGAAGCTCGCGGCCGTCTTCTCGGCGCCGGTCAACGAGAGGCCGACGAAGCCGGCGAGCGCGGTGGCCAGCACCACCAGAACGGCGATGACTGCCGGCAGGCTGAAGGTCAGGTGACGGATCCGTCGTCCCAGCGGTTTGGACTGGACGCCTTCGGCGGGCGGGCCGGCAGCGGGCGGGCCGGCAGCGGGCGTCGAGACGACCGGCCGCGCGGGTGTTGCCGGGCCACCCGTACCGGCCGGACCGTTCGTACCGGTTGGGCTATTCGTACCGGCAGGGTCGGCAACAGCGCCGCTGGGAGGTTCGACCGCACCTGTCCGCTTGGTGACGATCGGGCGGGCAGTCGGACCCGGCGCCGCGATCCGTCGTCCGGTGGCGTCAACCCTTCCGGACGTGCGACTGGATGGCCGGGTCGTCGGCTCTGTCCGTAGGGGTGCCCAGCCGTGCATCACTTCGGTGACGGCCGCCTGTTGCTCGGCCGGAGGGCTGCCGATCATGCTCCACAACAGCTCGGTAGCGGACGGGCGGTCCGCCGGTTCCTTGCTCAGTGCCCGCACGACAAGCGGCCGAAGTGCCGGGTCAAGCCCTTCCAGCCGCGGTTCCTCCCGCGTCACCCGGTAGAGCACGGACTCCGTGGAACCCTCGCCGAACGCGCAGCGACCGGTACCGGCGAAGGCCACCACCCCACCCCACGCGAAGATGTCGGCCGCAGCCGATATCACCCCACCACGGACCTGCTCGGGTGCCATGAACGCCGGAGTGCCCAGACCGCGCAGGTCCTGGCGCACCCGTGTCGCAGCATCCACCGACCGGGCAATCCCGAAATCGATCACTCGTGGGCCGAACTGTGACATCAGTACGTTGGTCGGTTTCAGGTCCTGATGCACCACCCCGGCCCGGTGGATCGCGGTCAGCGCGGCCGCCACCCCGACCGCGAGGCGTTCCAGGTTCGCCGATGGCAGGGGTCCGTCCGAGGCGACCACGGCGCCCAGCGTCGGGCCGTCGACGTATTCGGTGACCAGATACGGTTGCTCGGCGTCCGGATCGGCGTCGAGCACCTCAGCGGTACAGAAACGGGCGATCCGGCGGGCGGTGGCGGCCTCTCGGCGGAAACGGGCGCGAAACGCCGGATTACTCGCGACGTCGGACCGGATCACTTTGATCGCAACCAGGCGCCCAGGCGCGCTCCGGGCCAGGTAGACGACGCCCATGCCACCCGCGCCGAGCCGGCGGAGCACGGTGTACGGGCCCAGCCTGGTCGGGTCGAACCGTCCCAACGGGGTTCCCGCGGCGGCTACGACCGCCTCAACCGATTTCGGGTCGGACACCGGGCCTACCTCCGTCACGCCGTCGGGTTGCTGGATAAACCGTCCCCGCGACAAGCCCGGTGGGCAACCGCGCTGCCTGAAATATGCGCTGGCGGCACTGTATGGCGCTGGCGGCACTGTGTCGAAGGATTCCACCGACCAGTCCGGAAAATATTCTTCTGAAATATTCTGGTCTTGTATGTATATTACGGAAATAATAGCGTGTAAAAGCTGATGATGTCGTTGCGTAAACCGCGGTGATTGGTTATTCACCCCATCCCGGGCGTTCGGCGCAGCGCCGTTATGGGCATCCCACCGAGTGGCCCGGGGTGGCTACGGGCTGCCGGAAATGATGATTGATGTCGGAGGTGGATTCCGGACAGCCCGATCTCTGTACCAGCCCGATCTCTGTACCAGCCCGATGAGGAGGCGGCACGGACGTGGAGTACCAACTTGCCATCGATGTGGGGTCGGCATGGGTGACGGCCGCTCTCGCTGATGGCGGCCGTGTCAGAGTCGTTTCGTTCGGCGGAGCCGGGTCACGGCTGCCGGCCGTGCTCTACCTGGGAGCGGACGGGTCGACACTGTTCGGGCACGCGGCCCGTCGCCGGGCGCTGGCGGACCCGGCGCGCGCGGCGTCGGACCTCCCTCGTCGCCTGGGTGATCCAAGGCCACTGCTCATCGGTGGCGCATCCCTGCCGGTGGCGTCCCTGCTCGCACGGTTGCTCAGTCATGTGGTCGCAGAGGTGGTCAGCCAGACCGGCGGCCCGCCGACGAGCATCACCGTGAGCCATCCGGCGAGCTGGTCGCCCTACAAGATCGATTTGTTGTCGGGCGCGCTCCACCAGATCTCCGTCGATGGTTCGCCCACCTTCGCGACCTGTCCCGCGCCGGTGGCGGCCGCTACCTACCGCCAGCACCTGTCGGCCCGGACCGGGGATCCGGTCGCCGTCTACGACCTGGGCGCCGGCTCGTTCGACACCGCCGTCGTGGGCCTGGACGCAGGCTCGGAGGAGGGCTCGGGCGACTGGCCGGACGGCGGCCGGTGGGTCCTGCGCGGCCACCCCGACGGGCTGGAGCACATGGGCGGTCGTGATCTGGACGAGGCCGTCCTCGGATACGTGATGAACGTCCTGGGCGACAGGGTGGCGGGGCTCCCGTGGACGGCTCCGCCGGAGATCACCACGATGCCGCGCACGGTGCCGCCGATCGACCCTGCTCTTTTGTCCGGATTCGCCCGGCTACGTGCCGAATGTACCGAGGCTCGGGAGACGTTGTCCGATGACACCGAGGCCGAGATCGGTGTTGTCCTGCCCTCGGTTGTCACCACGGTTCGGATAACCCGGGAAGAGTTCGACGCGCTCGCCCGGCCGGCTCTCACCGAGACTGTGGCCGCGCTGCGCCGCACGCTCCTGTCCGTGCCGGTAGACCCCGCCGACCTCGGCGCGGTCCTGCTGTGCGGCGGGTTGGTGCACACCCCACTCGTCCACGATCTGCTGGTGGCCGAGCTGGGCGCGGACGTGATGCTCGATGTGCGTCCGGCCGGGGAGATCGCGCTCGGCGCAGCTCTGATCGCAGCCCTGATCGCGGCGCACGAGGCATCGCCCGATCTGGCCTCCCCTGACGCGGTCGACGGCGAGGGGCCTGTCGAGGGGCCTGCAGCCGACAAGGAGCGGACCGGCGTACCTTCCACGGGCCTCATCGCCCCGCCACTGCCCACGAGTGTGCCGCCGGCCGATCACTACCGGTCGCGTCCGGGTGCGGCGGGCACGGGGCAGGGCGAGGCGTCCGCGCACGAACCCGTAGCACCTGCCGGTCATCGGTCTCGGCGGCTGACCGGTCCTGCGCGCAGGCACCCGTGGGCATTTGCGGCTATGATCATCTGGATGATTCCGCTGATTGTCATCGCGGTCATCCTGTTCGGTGGCGGGAGCTCCGGAGGCAGGGCCGAGGAGTACCACTACGCCTCGCCGTGGGTCTACCGGGCGCAGGAACAGGCCGAGAACCTCCCGCCGCCTGCGGTCGGGGACGTGCCCAACCCGGGCCCGAACGACGTCACCGTGGGTGGCTCGATCGAGGTGGCGCCGGTCACGGAGACCGCTTACGCGCTGTTCCGCAGACAGCAGCGCGACGTCCAGGTGACAACCCGTGCGGTGAATACCGACGACGGCTTCGCCAAGTTGTGTCAAGGCCAGCTTGACATCAGCGGTGCGTCATTCCCCAAGGAACCCACCGCCGCGTGCGGGCAGGATCAGGTCAGTGCCTTCGAGGTCGCGCACGAGACGTTGCCGGTCGTGGTGGACAGGAGCAACACCTGGGCGCGCTGCCTCACCCTCGCGCAACTGCACGCGGTCTGGGGGAAGGAATCCACGATCAGTTCGTGGCGGCAGGTCGACCCGTCCTTCCCGGATGTTCCTCTGACACCGGCGGGTTTCAACCCCGGCTCGATCCCGAACGCCTTCTTCAATGCCGGAGTCAACAATGGCAGGGAGGAGGGTCGGACGGACTTCCGCAGCTATTCCGACGGCAACGCCATTGCCCAGGCGGTGGGGTCGACCAGGGGCGCGGTGGGGTATGTGGATTTCCCGACCCTGGCCGCAAACACCGACCGTGTCAGTGGAGTCCAGATCAACAATGGGTCGGGATGCGTTGAGCCGACCCTGGAAAACGCCCGCGCCGGTCGGTATCTGCCGTTGTGCAAGCCGCTCTACATCTATGTCCGGTCGGCGGCATTGCGCCGTCCCGCGGTGGCAGCGTTCGTCAGGTTCTACGTGTCCAATGAAGCGGAGATCGCCGTGGCGGCCCACACCGTGCCTCGCGACGAGGCGGAGATCAAGGAATCGGTCGAGAAAGTGGACGAACTCACCAAGGATGTCGGCCCGGTGCGGCCAGGTTGACATTCTCGGACAGCTACCCGCAGGGCGGTCGGTAAGCCATGTCGGGAAGGAATCGGCTCCACTCCTGCGGGGTCAGATGGTTGCCCGGGTCTGCGCATGCCGCAGCGGCGAGTCTGGTGGGGTCGAGCCGCAGGAGTCTGATCGTCGCGTCGTTGCCGGCCGTGGCCAACGTCTCGCCGCCGGCATCGAACGCCACCGTCTGCACGCCGCCAGCCGGTGCGCCGGTGAGGCGCGCAAGGACGGGGTCGCGGGGGCTGGTCACGTCGACCAGGCCGACCGTTGCGTCCAGGCTCGCCGTGGCGAGCCAGGCGCCACCGAACGCCACACCGGTCACCCAGTCGAGGTGATCGGTCAGCACCGCGTCGGGGGCCGGGCGAGTGGGGTCGGAGACATCCCACAGCCGTGCGGTGTGGTCGTCACCGCCAGTGGCGAGCAGATGTCCGTCCTGGTTGAAAGCGATCCCCTCCACGACCCCGTTGTGGCCGGTCATCGTCGCAAGAGAACGCGGAGCCTGACGGTCGCTGATGTCCCACAGCCGGGCCGTGCCATCGACCGAGGCGGTGGCCAGGATGCGCCCGTCCGGCGCGAACGCGACGCTCTGTACAGGGCCGAGATGGCCATAGAGGCTCGTCAGGAACATCGGGTGTCGCGGGTCGGAGACGTCCCACAGCCGCGCCGAGCGGTCATCGCTCGCGGTCGCGACGGTGCGGCCGTCCGGACTGAACGCCACGCCGTTCACCGGGCTGATATGGCCGGCCAGCGTGGACAGCGCAGCTGGCCGGTACGGGTCGGAGACATCGGTGAGGCGAGCGGTGCTGTCCGGGCCGGCAGTAGCCAGCAGACGTCCGTCCGGGCTGATCGCCATGCTGTTGGCCTGCCCTGTTCGCTCGCTGAGCGTAGCCGCAGGCATCACCGGGGCGTGACTGGTGGCATCGAAGACGGCGACAATACCGTCGGAGCCAGGACCCGGACCGGACCCCGCGAGCAGCCGGCCGTCCGAGCTGAGCGCGACTGCCCCGACGGACTTCGTGGGCATGGCAACGGGGGTGGCCGACGGCCAGACGAAAGATGTGATCATTGCGAGCCGGGCCTCGGGCGCGGGGGACAGTTTCCAGGCGGCGAGGCTGAGCCGGGCGGCCAGTGCCGGGTCTTTCGCACGCTGTGTGTCCGCCGCTGTGGTGAGCCGGCGGGAAGCGTCCTGGGACCTGTCGGGGGAGGACCGCGATGTCAGCACCGTGGCGAGGGTTCCCGCTACCAGGACGAACGCAAACAATCCGGCGAGAATCGCCCGCATGCCAACAGCCCGCCGCCACCACCGCGCGGGCAACGACGGCCGGGAAGGCCGCCCATCCGCTGTCGGTGTCGGAGGCGTCGGTGTCGGGGGCGCAGACGCGGGGCTGGGCGCCGGTATTCGCGCCGGCGCCTGTGATCGGGCCTGGCTCTGTGATCGGGCCTGGCCCTGTGATCGGGACGGCGTCGGTGGGTTCGCGGCCGCTGGCGCGGGGAACGACGCAATCGGCGTGACGCCCGGCTGGTGCGGTCGCCGTTCCGCTGGGGACGCGTGCGGCGGGGATGCGTGCGGCGGGGACGCCGGTTCGGTCAAGACGGTTTCGGCCATGGATGGATCACCGAGGAGACGTACGAGCAGGTTCTGGGCGCTGGGCCGCTCGGCCGGGTTCTTGCGCATGGCTTCGTCGACAAGCAGACTCAGCTCGTCATCCAGGCCATCGAGGCATGGCTGGGTGTGCACGGCCCGGTACAGCAACGCGTCGGTCGGCCCCTGCCCGAACGGAAGGCGGCCGGTGCCCGCATAGAGGACGACGCCGCCCCAGGCGAAGACGTCCACCGCGGCTGTGATCTCGTCTCCGACAATCTGTTCTGGCGCCATGAAGCCAGGGGTTCCGATCCGCTGCTTGTCGCCGCTGATCGTGGTGAGCGCCGTTGTGCGCGCCATCCCAAAGTCGATCACCTTGGGCCCCATGGCGGAAACAAGCACATTGGACGGCGTGAGGTCACCATGAGTCACGCCAGCGTTGTGGATGGCGGTCAGCGCGGTCGCGACATTCACGGCGAGCAGTTCGAGGTCTGTCGAGCGTAGCGGGCCCTGCTCCGAGACCGTCACGGACAGCGTCAGCCCTTCGACGTATTCAGTGACCAGGTAGGGCTGGTCGGCATCGGGGTCGGCGTCGAGGACAGCGGCTGTGCAGAACCGCGCGACCCGGCGGGCGCTCACCGCCTCCCGCCGGAATCGCTCCCGGAACTCCGGTGCACGGGCGAAGTCGGGCCGGATCATCTTGACGGCGACCAACGGGCCGTCCGGGCGTCGTCCGAGGTACACCGTGCCCATCCCGCCCTCGCCGAGCCGGCCATGCAGGTGGTAGGGCCCGAGCCTGCGTGGGTCACCGGTGTGCAGCGGCGATGCGGACCGGGGTGCCGCATCCGCCACTGTCTCCACCCACCCCTGTCGGATTTTCGCCGGCACCGGGTGATCTGCCTCCACCGTGCCCGTTGATACCCGGACCGTTGATACCCGGACAGTGGGTGACCATGCCGCGGCCCGGCCACTTCAGGCGAAAGTCAGATTCCCATGGGCGACCACGTCAGGGCGTGAAGGGTCATGGTGTGAAAGGTCAAAGTGTGAA